>JANXWZ010000063.1 GCA_025350865.1 Rhodanobacteraceae bacterium | reverse complement strand
TTGGCTCGTTTGGAATTAAACAGTCAACAAACGGAGTCGCAACAGGAAGCACCTCTGCTTGTCTTCTGAACACGAACGCCGTGACCACGTCCGGTGGAACAGCCACATTCGCACCGGTTACTACGGTTGCGTTTTCAAATGCGGACAGGACGAGTTTCCTTCTCAAAGACTTCGTGGGGGGCCGGTTCAATCACGCTTTCGCTGACGACCAGACCAAACGAAATTATTATGTGGGCACTCTAGATTTTGGGTTTGGAATGGATTCGGCGATTACTGGGGGTGTTTTCAGAGGAAGTCGATGGGTGTTCAAAGCAGACACTATCTTTCCTATCTTGATCAAAGGTAACGCAACCGTTTATCTATTTGGCTCCGCTAGCCTAAGGCTACAGAGGAATATTACTGATAATTCGCCCCTTATCCTTCAGCCTGCTGTCTTGACATCGATAACTGGCACATCTTCGACCGCAGTCCCAAATGTCAATACCGTGGTCCTTCCGTTACAACAGCCGGACAGAGACTTTTACCGGATCGGTGTGGGCATAGATATTCTTTCGCTGATTACGAAGAAGACCCAAGTAACACCTCAATAGAAGCACGAAGACCGAGAACGCCCTACCTCATAGCCCCATCCACCTGTTTATAGAAGTCGGGTGATTTCAAGAGTTCGCGGGGCTTGGATCCGTCGGCGGGGCCTACGAGGCCGTCGTTGTACATCATGTCGATGAGGTGGGCGGCGCGGCCATATCCGATCCGCAGGCGGCGTTGCAGCAGCGACGTGCTGGCTTTGCCGAATTCGAAGACGAGGCGGACGGCGTCGTCGAAGAGTTCGTCGTTGGCTTCGGAGCCGGGTTCGCCGCCCTGGTCGGGGTCGCCCTTGTCGTCTTTGGGGCCTTCGAGGAAGCCGTGGACGTACTCGGCCTCGCCCTGGGCGCGCCAGAAGGCGGTAACGGCGGAGATTTCTTTCTCGGTGACGAACGGCGCGTGGACGCGCTGGAGGCGGCTGGTGCCGGGCGGCAGGTAGAGCATGTCGCCGCGGCCGAGAAGGCTTTCGGCGCCGTTCGAGTCGATGATGGTGCGCGAGTCGACCTTGGTGGCGAGGCGGAAGCTCATGCGGGTGGGGACGTTGGCTTTGATGAGGCCGGTGATGACGTCGACCGAGGGGCGCTGCGTGGCGAGGATGAGGTGGATCCCGACGGCGCGGGCCATCTGCGCGAGGCGGGTGATGGATTCTTCGACGTTGGAACGGTCGAGCATCATCAGGTCGGCGAGCTCGTCGATGATGATGATGATGTAAGGCAGCGGCTCCTGGTTGACGTCTTCGAAGAGGTATTCGGAGCCGTGGTCGAAGAGTTTGTTGAACTGGTCGATGTTGCGGACGTGGTTTGCGGCCAGCAGCTTGAGTCGGCGCTCCATCTCCTTGACGGCGTTGCGGAGGGCGTTGGCGGCTAGCTTGGCCTCGGTGATGATGGGGGTGAAGAGGTGGGGGATGCCCTCGTACATGCCGAGTTCGACGCGCTTGGGGTCGACGAGGATCATGCGGACCTGCTCGGGTGTGGACTTGAACAGGACGCTCATGATCATGGCGTTGATGGCGACTGATTTGCCCGAGCCTGTGGAGCCGGCGATGAGGACGTGGGGCATGGAGGCGAGGTCAGCGGTG
Organism: Rhodanobacteraceae bacterium; assembly: GCA_025350865.1. Taxonomy (GTDB): domain Bacteria; phylum Acidobacteriota; class Terriglobia; order Terriglobales; family Acidobacteriaceae; genus Edaphobacter. Next base: position 3,449 of record JANXWZ010000063.1, on the reverse strand, counting down.
ACGATGCGGCCGTTGATGTCTTTGCCGAGGGCGATGGCTAGTTTGCTTTTGCTTTGGGCGAAGGACTCGCACTCGACGACGTCGCGCAGCCAGATGGTCTCGCGGTCGTGGTTGGGGACCTGGATGCCGACGGTGGACTTGCCGGCCATGCGCTCGATGAGGATGGACTCGGCCGCCATGGCGAGGCAGAGGTCGTCGGCGAGGCCGGTGACGCGGGAGTATTTGACGCCTGCGTCGGGGCGGAACTCGAAGGTGGTGACGACGGGGCCGGGGTTGATCTGGGTGACCTGGCCGTCGACGCCGAATTCGGCGCACTTTTCCACGAGGGTGCGGGCTTCGTCGCGGAGTGCGTCTTCGCGGACGAGGGTTTGCTCCTCGGAACGATAGAGCAGCGACGAGGAGGGCAGCTTGTAGCCGCGGACGGATTTAGTGGTGATCGCTACGGTCTTGATGTCGGAGTCGGCGCGGCGGCCGAAGGTGGGCTCGGCGCTGGCTGGAAGTGGGGCTGGCGCGGGAGGCTGAGGTACGGGACGCGGGGCGCGCGCGACCGGCTGGGGCTGGGGCTCGGCTTTGTGCGAGACGAAGGAGAAGGGCTCTTCCTCGGCGATGAGGCGGGGCTGGGTGGGGGGATGGTAGTCGGGGAAATCGATCTCGTCAGGCTGTGGGGGAAGCGGGGCGGCGGCGGCGGCGAGGGCCTGCGCATAGGGAGCGGCAGCAGCGGCGGCCATCGACAGCGGGGTCACGGGCGGGGCGTCGACGTTGGTGCGCGGCATCGCCTGCCACATGGAGGTGGCGACGGGCTCAGCAGCTTCGGGGGCGATTAAGACCGGATCGGCCTTGCGGAAGCGGGCGAACCAACCGAAGAGACCTGAGAGCAATGTGTTTGACGCCTCGCGGCTGGACGCCTTCTCGAACTGCTCGCGCTCGCGGCGGACGATGGCGTCTGCCTTCTCGCGTTTGGAGCCGTAGACTTCGCCCTGCTCGTCGAGCATGTCGGCGGGAATGTCTGCGCGACCGCGATGCCGGAAGGCGAGCCATTTATCGCGCAGTACGGCGAGGAAGCTGAAGTGGTCGGATGCCCACTCGCTGGCAGTATTGAAGCTGAAAGTAGTGGCGAGGTAGATGGAGAGCGAAACCATCAACGTGACGACGATTGCGGTGCCGGGGACGTTGAGGAAGTGAATCATCAGGTCGGCGATGAGCCGTCCGCTGACACCGGCGATGGGAAGTGCGCTGCGCCAAAGCAGCTTACCGGGAAGCAGAGCCACGGCTGTGGGGGCGAAGACGACCCAGAGCGTGAGGCCGACGAGCTTGGCCAGGGGCGAACCGGAGGGACGCGACCGCATCCAGCAGATACCGATGCGAACCAGGATGAGGGGCAGGAAAAATGCGGCGATACCCATTAACTGCAGCATCGCGTCGGCGAAGTACGCGCCTACCATGCCGGTCCAGTTGTGGGCCGGGCCGGTGCCGAGTGCGGCTCCGGAGATGACTCCGCCGATGGTATCGAAGGAGGGATCGGAAGGGGTGTAGCTTGCAAGGGCCAGGAGAAGCAGAGCGGCGGCCACCAGCACGATGAGCCCGAGAATCTCATTCAGGCGGCGATTCCGGGTTGGCGTGGCGATGAGGCGAAGCGGTTTCATTAGGATCCTGTCGGCAGGGCGCAGCCAAACACCATTACAGCACCGGGACAGGTGGAATCCGGCGATTACCGTGGGACGGGAATCAGGATGCAAACCCTTGGGGCGGAGCGCGCATCTAGGTAAGCAGACACGAGCGCGTGGTGTTGGTCCAGAGCTTGTAAGACAAATGAGGGCGTTCGCGGGGGAGCGGGTTTTTCGCGATTTCTCTCGCTTGCCACCGGCGAAGGAGAATCGCAGACAGCCGGTGGACCCTGCGAACGCCCCATCTGGCCCACATCGCCAATTCGTACGACCGGGAGAAGGAATACTATGCCAACCGATATTGAGAGAAATGAAGAACTGGAAAAAGTAGTCAAGGGAGTGATCAACATTCTTGAGGATGGCCAAAAGGGGTTTGCGGAGATTGGCAGCCACCTGAAGGACGAGACGTTGAAGCGCTACTTTCTGGCCGAGTCTCTGAAGCGCGCTAATTTTCGAGCCGAGCTCGAGAACGAGCTGCATCGCCACGGCGTACACGATGTGAAGGAGAGTGGAACCACAGCCGGTGCGCTGCACCGGACCTGGTTCGAGCTGAAGGAAAGGATTCACGCGACAGACGATCATGGCCTGCTGGCGAACGCGGAACAGGGTGAGGACGAGGCCAAGAAGGTTTACGAGAAGGCTCTTGCCGAGGAACTGCCTCTGCCGTTGCGCCAGTTGCTGGCCGAGCAGCAGGCTCACGTTATTAATTCGCACAATTTTGTACGTGACCATCGCGACGCCACTGCGTCCAAGTAGCAGAACGCAGCGACGATCGGGCGGCTTGGAGAGATCCAGCCGCCCACTTTTTTTGCGCGGTTGAGTGGTAATGTGCCTGCATGACGATTGGACGTGGGTTGTTGGCGCTGTTGTTTGTTTTCGCGGGCGTAATGCACTTTGTGGTTCCGAAGGCTTACGTGGGGATCATGCCTGCGATGCTGCCTGACCCTTTGCTGCTGGTACAGATCAGCGGGGTGGCGGAGATTCTGGGAGGAGTGGGGCTGCTGTTTGGTAACACTCGTACGTTTGCGGCGTGGGGTTTGGTCGCGTTGCTGATCGCTGTGCTGCCGGCCAATGTGACTATGGCGATGCATCCGGAACGGTTTGCCTCGATCCCGGGGTGGGTGTTGTGGGGGCGGATTCCGCTGCAACTGCCGTTGGTATGGTGGGCCTGGCTGTATACGCGGCGATAAGCGATTCCGATAGAATGAGTGTGCAGTCAGGAGAGCGACTTATGAGCATTACCGATGGCGCAGTTGATACGGACTTTGCTTCTCAGAGGATCCCTGAGGGCGTGCGGGACATGGCAAACACCCCGGCGATCGTGGACGCAGGACAGACACTCTTCGTCTATTTCAACGGACCCACCGACCAGTTGAGTGGCGTATCGGCGGGAGCGTGTGTGCTTGAACCCGGCGCGAGCCCACACCCGCCGCATCGGCATCCGGAAGAGGAACTCCTGATGATTGGAGCGGGTACGGGCGAGATTGAATGCGACGGTGTGCTGAGCAAGGTTGGGCCGGGCGCGATGATGTACTGCGCGGGGAATACGCTGCACGGGATCACCAATACGGGCGATGGGCCGATGACGTTTTTCTGGTCCAAGTGGGTTGCGAAGGGCTTTGAGGCTTAGGTGACGGCGTTTCATCACTACCAGGTGACGGTGACGGACCTTGAGGTGTCGCGGGCGTTTTATGGCGGATTTCTTGGGTTGCGGGAGATGACGCGGCCAACGACTTTCGATTTTCCGGGCGCGTGGTTCGCGCTGGAGGGTGGGCAGGAGCTGCA
>JANXWZ010000051.1 GCA_025350865.1 Rhodanobacteraceae bacterium | reverse complement strand
AGTTGGACCCGAGGTTGGCTATCCATGCGTTTCCAGAGCTATCGATGGATACGCCGTACGGTGCGGCGATTCCGTGGCCGGTAATCATGGATGCCCCGCCACCGCTCGCCAGCTTCGTTACATCGCTGCTGATCGGGCTGGCTACCCAGACATTTCCAAAGGTGTCGAGGGCGAGTGCGCCGGGGGTGTCGCTGTTGGTCAGGCTGAAGGGCGACCCGCTGACGGGACTGCCGGCGGCAGTGAACTCAGATACTGCGGAGCTTCCGCCGTTGGCCACCCACGCGTTGCCTTGGGTGTCGATTGCCACCTGAAGCGGCGAGCTGACGCCATTGGAGGAAAACGGCGACCCAGCGATTGGAACGCCAAGGCTGGTAAGAACTGTGAGGGTGTCGGAGCCCTGGTTGGTGACCCATGCATTGCCCGCGGCGTCGAACGCGATGCTGGTGGGCGCGTGCATGCCTGCTCCGGTGAAGGCGAGCGACAGGGTGAAGTCGTTGGGCAGCGAGCTTACGGACGGGGAAAACGGTGAGCTGGGAGAGGGAAGATTGAAGAGAGCCGCCACGTTCGCGCCGGGGTTATGAGCAATATTAATCAGTGCGGAGGCTGTGTCGGTCGGCATGGTGCCGCTTACGGTTCCATCTGAGGTCGCATCGCCGAGCAGCGCTGAGCACTTGGCCGAGTTGGGTCGGGTCGAATTGATGCACTCCGCAGCAATATTCGCCAGCAGGTTGATCTGGGCCGTGGGGACAGCCCCATTGCCGTTCGGGGTAACAGTCAACGCAGCACCGCTGGCCAGATCGACCAGATTGTTGGCGTTGGCGAAGGCGTTGGCGATGCCCGTAAGCGCCAACGCCGTGCCGGAGCTGGAGACGTGGAGCGCATCGACCGCGAACCCGGACATCGCGTAGGCTGCAGCGACCGTGGTGACCTCATTGATCGAGACGAACGGAACCGCAGAGGCAAAGGTCCCGCTGCCGGGGCAAGTGCCAAGTACAGCCATCAATCCGGCTGCGGAGTTGGCTCCGGCACCGGGATCGCCGCCCTGGGCGTAGAGGTAGACCTGCGAATTGGGCGTGCACGTATAGGCTCCGGAGATGGTCCAACTGCCGTCTGCACCGGTCAACGCGTATGCGCCGACGCTATCTGAGTTGCCTGTCGTTGCGGCGTCCAGCAGCGATACCGACGGATTGCCGTAGCCCGAGGAGCCGGCAGCCAGGAGGTACACATGGGCTCCGGAGATGGGCTGTTGCCCGCCATGCACGGCCCCATGCATTCCCAGTCCAGCCGTAGCCGCGGAGGGAGTCACCGACGTGATTGCGCAGCCGGCAACCAGAAACGGAAGCGGAAGAATTGCAACAAGGGGAAGAATCGATTTGCGGAAAGTCACGAAAGAGTCCTTGGAGGGTTGCGCCGGGGCTCCGTGCGCCCCGGCGACATGCGGAGTCTTGACCCCGCGCCCTTGGGTACTCTTTCGGATTGAAGACGAAAATCTTTACCGCACCCCACGGAAGGGTGCACTGCGGTAACGTGCGACCGCGTTGATGCTCAGAACTTCGGCTCGGCTTTCTCTGCAGCCGCCAGGTCGCAGGCGCGCCAGAGATACCAGCTTGCGACGGAGCACCAGGGGTGCCATTTTTTCGCGCGATTCTCCATTTCAGCCGGTTTGGGCAGGTCGGCAGGAGTGACTTTGTCGGCCGCCTTCAGCTTCCCGAAGGTGAGCGCGAACCCCTTGCGGACGCCATAGTCGCTGACCGGGAGCACATCCGGATGGCCCATGCGGAAAATCAGAAACATTTCGACGGTCCAGGTACCGATGCCACGAACCCGGGTGAGATGTTCGATGATCTGCGCGTCGGACATCGTGCGGATCCTTGCGAGCGTCGGGACGGTTCCGTCGAGCGTCTTGGCGGCCAGGTCACGGATGGCCAGTGCTTTGTTGTGCGAGAGTCCGGCCTGGCGAAGCTGCTCGTTGGGAGCGTCGAGCAGGTGCTGCGCGGTGGGATGGGTGAGGCCTTCCAGGGCGCAGGGTTCGGCAAAGCTCGCCAGCAGACGGGCGTGGATGGTGGCCGCGGCCTTGCCATGCAACTGTTGATAGATGATCGATTCGAGCAGCGCCTCGAAGGGTGACTGGGCCGAAGCGAGCTTCATGGTGAAGGGTCCCGCCCGTTCGATTAGCCGTCGCAGTTTGGCATCGGCGGCGGAGAGGTGGGCGAGGGCGGCGGCGTGGTCGTATCTAGGGGCGCGGGGGCGGGCGTTTGGGTGGGGCATCGGGTGGGACTCAGTCTAACCGTCCGCCGGGACCGCCGTCAGCACAAAAAACCGGCCTGCTCAGGCAAGTTTTTAGGCGAATATCGAAGCAGGAATTCCCCTGGCTCAGCTCGACGTTGGTGGCCACCTGAAACCCAGACACGACATATTGTGCAGGACGGAACGGCTGTTTCGATAATCGAATCAATCGCACTAAAAATGCAGTGGCAGTGACGTCGAACACCCCCGAGGGTAACCTGCGGCTGCTATATTTGAAGTTCTTGACATGCATTTGGAGCACAACGGCTCGTTGCGATTCTTGATACTGTAGAAGTTACAGCCACGTTGGAATCTGGAAGTAGAAGCAGCGGTCTGACGCAGCAGGGCTCAGTTCCAGGTATTGGACTGAGGATTTGACGCAGAGGAAGCAGGAAGCATCTCATGGCGCAAGTTTTTGACCGCAGTTCGAACGCGTTGGCCCGAGCGAGCCTGGTGCTTACCGGCCTGATCGTCATCGCGCTCGGCGTTGGGCTGGATCAGCTGCAGCGCTCTCCGTGGGTGACTCGCCAGGGTCAGAGACCCGACCAGCCGGTACCGTTCAGCCACAAGCACCACGTCGAGGGTCTCGGCCTGCAGTGCCAGTACTGTCACACCTCCGTTGAGAAATCGAGCTACGCCGGCATTCCCCCCACCAAGACCTGTATCAACTGCCACGCGCAAATTTGGACCAACGCCGAACTGCTGAAGCCGGTGCGCGAGAGCTGGGCGACAGGCGCCTCGATCAACTGGATTAAGGTCCACGACCTGCCAGACTACGTCTACTTCAACCACGAAATTCACGTGAACAAGGGCATCGGCTGCGCCAGCTGCCACGGCCGCGTCGATCAGATGCCGCTGATGTATCAGGAAAATACGCTGCAGATGGAATGGTGCCTGAACTGCCATCGCAACCCTGCCGTGAACCTCCGCCCAACCAGCGAAATCTACAATATGGCATGGTCCGGGCCTTCGTCCGACAAGCCTGTCTGGTGCTCGGATACCGCCAAGACTGCAGGCGCAAACACCTACGGGCCGAACGGCGAGCGTACCCCGACCGCGCAGGCCGTTAGCTGCGTCACGAAGGATCCGTCCGGCGAAGGACCGAAGTTGGCGATGCTGCAAACCGAAGGCGCGATCAAGCCAGGCGAGTCCAAGACTTCGAGCGACGTTCCTGCCATGGGGATGACCCTGCCAGTCAGCTACCAGAAGTTCACCAGCCAGGTCGACCTGGGCAAGTACCTCACGGACAAGTACCACATTCGCACCGCGAATGAACTTTCGAGCTGCGAGGTCTGCCACCGATGAGTATCCGGCCGAGCGACCAGATGAGCGACCATTCGAACATGATGAATCAAGACCAAGTCGACACCCGGGTACAGGTGGTTACCTCCATCACGCCCGCCGCCGCACCGAAGCTGACGCTCGACGCGGTTCGCGACCAGCTGGCCGGCAAAACCGGGCGGCGCTATTGGAAGAACCTCAATGAGCTCGCCGATACACCGGAGTTCAATGCGCTGATGCAGGAAGAGTTCCCCCGCCAGGCTGGTTCTGGCGAGTGGGTCGACGCCGTCTCCCGCCGCGGCTTCCTCAAGGTCATGGGCGCGTCCCTCGCTCTCGCCGGTCTCGCCGGATGCACCAAGCAGCCCGACGAGCCGATCTACCCATACATCAAGCAGCCGGAAGACCTGGTTCTCGGCAAGTCGATGTACTTCGCGACGGCCTACCCCTTCCCGACTGGCGCAATCCCGGTTCTGGTCAAGTCGGATGCCTTCCGCCCCATCAAGATCGAGGGCAATCCAGACCATCCGATGTCCAAGGGCAAGTCGGACGCGTTCACTCAGGCGACACTGCTTGAGCTGTACGATCCGGACCGCTCGCACGGCGTCCGCTTCCGCGGTCAGGCCTCCGACTTCGGCTCCTTCCAAAACGCCTTCGCATCTGCCGTGAAGAAGACTGGCGATGGGACCGGCGTCTGCTTCCTCTCCGAGACCATTACCTCTCCGACTCTCGCCGCTCAATGGAAGTCGGTGCAAACCGCATATCCCAGCGCGAAGCTGATTCAGTGGGATCCGGTCAATCAGGATTCCGCCCGTGCTGCTTCGAAGGCTGCGTTCGGGACCTACACCGACGCGCAGTACATGCTTGAAGAGGCTGACGTTATCCTCTCGCTCGACGCTGACTTCCTCGGCGGCATCGCACATCCCGGCTTCCTGCCGATGGCAGCTGCGTACGGCGAGCGCCATCGCTTCAACGCCGAAGAGCCCAATAAGCCGATGAACCGGCTGTACGTCGTGGAGTCCATGCCGACGGTTACCGGCTTCAAGGCCGAGCATCGCCTCGCTCTCAAGCCAAGTGAAATCGCAGTCTTCGCCGCTGCTCTGGCTAACGGAACCACCGCAAGCTTCTCCAATCCGGAAGCAGCAAAGTTCCTCACCACGCTCGCGGCAGACCTCAAGGCGTCAGGTGGCAAGTGCGTTGTGATCCCAGGCGAGCAGGCTTCGCCGATCGTCCACGCCGCGGCCTATAAGCTGAATGCCTCTCTGGGTAGCAAGAATGTTGCGTACACTGAGCCCATCAACCCGCTACCCACTGAGCAGCTTGCCGACTTGAAGTCACTGGTTGCCGACATGAACGCGGGCCAAGTCCAGTGGTTGGTGATCCTGGGCGCCAATCCGATCTACAACGCTCCGGCGGACCTCGATTTCTCGACCGCCTTCAGCAAGGTTCCGGTCACAGTCCACCTCGGGAACCTGTTCGACGAAACTGGCCGCAATGCCATCTGGCACCTCAACAAGGCGCATTATCTCGAGTCCTGGTCCGATGCCCGCTCCTACGACGGCACCATTTCGATCATCCAGCCGATGATCGAGCCGCTTTACGGCGGCGTCAGCGCGCACGATGTCTTCCAGAGCCTGCTCGACAACCCGCAGCTGTCGGCTTACGACGCAGTCGTTGCCAATGCAAAGACCTACATCAAGGGTGACCTGCAAGCCGGCTGGCGCAAGGCGCTGCATGACGGCTGGGTCGCAGGCACCGCCTTCACGCCGAAGACCGGATCGCCCTCCGCGACCATTCCCGCACTGCCCCTTGCGGCCAGCGGCATGGAAATCGCATTTAAGGCCGACCCGTCCATCTACGACGGTCGGTTTGCCAACGTCGGCTGGCTTCAGGAGCTTCCCAAGCAGGTCACCTCGCTGAGCTGGGACAACGCTCTACTTCTGAGCCTCGCCACGATGGAAAAGCTGGGTATCTCTGAGAATGATGCCGTCGAACTGGAACTCGGCGGCCGTAAGGTGATCGCACCGGTACTCGGCGTCCCCGGACATCCAGATGACGCAGCTACGGTCTACCTCGGGTTCGGCCGCACCGACGCCGGCGTCAATGGCTCGGGTGTTGGCTTCAATGCCTATGCCCTTCGCGCCAGCACTGGCATGACGATGGCCTCGGGCCTAAAGGTCATAAAAGGCAAAGGCACTTACGATCTCTGCGTCACCAAGGTTCACTCCATCGAGCATCGCGGCTCGTTCGCGCAGCACGATTTGCAGAACCCACTGGATGCCTCCAAGGGCACGTACTCCTTGCCCGGACACGAAGCGCAGGAGCGGGCGATTATTCGCTACGCGACGCTCGACGAGGCGAAGAAGCGCCCCGACTACGCGCACGAAGGCACTGAGGAATCCAAGGGTACGCTGACCGACAAGGTCGGGTACGGCGTAATCGGCGAGACCCCGAAAAAAGACGACAGTATGTTCCCGGATGCGTGGAACTACGACAAAAAGGACGAGTCCAGCCAGAAGCTGCAAAACGCCTGGGGCATGGCGATCGACCTCAACAGCTGCGTGGGCTGTAACGCCTGCATCGTAAGCTGCTACGCCGAGAACAATATCCCGGTGGTCGGTCGCGAACAGGTGAAGGTTGGCCGCAACATGCAGTGGATTCGCATCGATACCTACTTCGAAGGCGACCTCGCGGCACCCAAGGCTCACTTCCAGCCGATGGCTTGCCAGCATTGCGAAAACGCGGGTTGCGAACAGGTTTGCCCGGTTGGTGCCACGGTCCATACTCCGGAAGGCCTCAACACGATGGTCTATAACCGTTGCGTGGGTACCCGTTATTGCTCCAACAACTGTCCGTACAAGGTTCGCCGGTTCAACTTCCTGCTCTATTCGGACTATGACACGGAGAGCCTGAAGTTCATGCGCAACCCCGACGTCAGCGTCCGTTCGCGCGGCGTCATGGAGAAGTGCAGTTACTGCGTGCAGCGCATCGAAGCGGCCAAGATTGAGGCCGACAAGGAAAATCGCGCGGTTCGCGATGGCGAAATCGTGACAGCCTGCCAGCAGGCCTGCCCGACCTCTGCCATCACGTTCGGCAATATCAACGATCCGGCCAGCAAGGTATCCATCGCAAAGAAGCAGGAACGCGATTACCCGGTGCTTGCCGACCTGAACTTCAGGCCGCGGACGACGTACACCGCCGGCGTTATCAACCCGAATCCGGAGCTGGCATAAATGGCTACCAAAGAACCCATCATCGACCCGAACATCGATCCCGCAACGGGCGAATATTCGGTCATCGCGCCCGGCCATAACTTCAAGTCGGTCACGCAGAAGATCGCCGGAATCGTTCTCTCGTCGAACACGCCGCTGGGCTGGTTCTTCGGCCTGATCGTCGGCGGCGGCGTGGCGATGGGTGTGGTGGTCGGCATCACGTGGCTGTTCCTCAAGGGCGTCGGCATCTGGGGCGTCACCATCCCCGGCGCCTGGGGCTTCGCCATCATCAACTTCGTGTGGTGGATCGGTATCGGCCACGCCGGCACGCTGATCTCTGCCATCCTGCTGCTCTTCAAGCAGACCTGGCGTAACTCGATCAACCGCTTCGCTGAAGCGATGACCATCTTCGCCGTGGTCTGCGCCGGTACCTTCCCGCTGATCCACGTCGGACGTCCGTGGCTCGCGTACTGGCTGTTCCCGTACCCCAACACGATGAACGTCTGGCCGCAGTTCCGCAGCCCACTGGCCTGGGACGTGTTCGCAGTCTCCACGTACGCGACCATCTCGATCGTGTTCTGGTACATCGGCATGATTCCCGACTTCGGAACTCTCCGTGATCGCGCCGTTACGCCGCTCGCCCGCTATGGCTACGGTCTGCTGTCGCTCGGCTGGCGCGGCTCGACTCGCCACTGGATTCGCTACGAGTCGGCATCACTCCTTCTGGCGGGTCTCTCTACTCCGCTAGTTCTTTCGGTACACACGGTCATCAGCTTCGACTTCGCGGTGGCATCACTCGCCGGTTGGCACACCACCATCTTCCCGCCTTACTTCGTTGCGGGTGCCGTCTACTCCGGCTTCGCGATGGTGCTGACTCTGGCCATTCCGATCCGCAAGTTCTACCACATGGAAGACTTCGTCACGCTCCGCCACCTGGACAACATGGCCAAGGTGATGCTCGCGACCGGCGGCATCGTAGCCTACGGGTACGGCATGGAAGTCTTCATGAGCTGGTTCTCGGCCAGCCACTGGGAATTCTTCATGATGTGGAACCGCATGTTCGGCCCGATGGGCTGGGCGTATTGGATTCTCATCGCCACGAATATCGTGATTCCGCTGACCTCTCTGTGGTTGCGAAAGTTGCGGGTCAACGTCGCCTGGCTGTTCTTCATCTCAATTGTCGTCAACACCGGCATGTGGTTTGAGCGCTTCGTCATCGTCGTCACCAGCCTCTACCGCGACTACCTGCCGTCAAGCTGGGGAACCTACCGCGCCACCAAGTGGGACTACATGATCTACGTCGGCACGATGGGACTGTTTACGCTGCTCTTCTTCCTCTTCATCCGCCTGCTGCCGATGATTCCAATGTCTGAAATCAAGATGATGCTGCCGCAAACGAAGGTTCGCAAGGGCCACCAAAACGCTGAAGTAGTCAGTCAGGAGGCCAGTTAATGCCGCCACGCGAAGGAATTTACGGGCTCATGGCTGAGTTCAATACGCCGACGGAACTTGTGGAAGCGACCGAAGCTGCTCGCGCAGCGGGCTATCGCCGGATGGAGTGCTACACCCCGTACCCGGTCGAAGAAGCTGCTGAAGCGTTGCACTTTCACGAGACCCGGGTCCCCCTCCTCTGCCTGTTGGGCGGCGTGATGGGTGTGACGACTGCGTTCCTGATGGAGACCTGGATCAATGTGTGGGGCTATCCGCTCAATATCGCGGGCCGTCCCCTGTGGAGCTGGCCAGCCTTCATCATTCCAGCGTATGAGTGGACGATTCTGTTCGCCGGCCTCTCGGCGGCGTTTGGGATGATCGCCCTCAACGGCCTGCCGCAGCTCTACCATCCAGTTCTTAACGCACCCAATTTCCGCAATGGTGCCACCACCGACAAGTTCTTTCTATGCCTCGAGGCCCACGACCCCAAGTTCTCGATCATCGAGACCCGGGCGTTCCTTGAAACATTCCCCGCGGTTTCCGTGGTGGAGGTAGACCACTAATGCAGGTACCGGCTCTCAACATGCAAGGCTCAGTAAAGAGTGGCAAGAGAATCGCAGCGATGGTTTCGCTGGCGAGCGTTGTGGTCCTCGCGGGCTGCCGCCAGGATATGCACAATCAGCCGAAGTTCATTCCGCAGCGCGGGACGACGTTCTTCGCTGACGGCCGCTCGGCGCGCCCCCAGGTCGAAAACACCGTCGCCCGCAATCAGCTCCACGAGGATAGCTACTTCTATACCGGCGTGATCAACGGCGCAGAAGGCACGACCATGCCGTTTCCGGTGACAATGGAAGTCTTGCAGCGCGGCCAGGAGCGGTACAACGTCTACTGCACCGCATGCCACTCGCGGGTTGGCAATGGTGCCGGCATGATTGTGCAACGCGGCTACTCCAAGGCTGGCAACTTCCATACTCCGCGCCTCCAGGTTGCCCCGCTGGGCCACTTTTACAGCGTAATCAGCAACGGCTACGGTGCGATGCCCGACTACTCGGCACAGATCACGCCAGTCGACCGTTGGGCGATCGTCGCCTACATCAAGGCTCTACAGTTGAGCCAAAATGCCGACCAGGCCGACGTGCCAGCAAGTGAACATGTGCAGCCGCTGACCGATATCGCGGTCAGCGAAGGTCTACCGTCCGGGTTCGGCTCCGATTGGGGCCTTCCACCCACCGCCGCGACAGGCACCCCGACCGGCGAACCTTACGTCATCCCGACAAAAATGGCTCCCGCAGCAACGACCACCACCGCGACACCAAAGTAGAAATGCAGCACACGGCAACCAAATCGATTTTTTTGAAGGCTTGAACAGCATGGCATCTGGACACGAACAACACGAAGCGGGGCACCACGGACCACGCACGCTCCCGGCGTCGCTGAACTCTCCGGAGATCCTCTCGGCCTGGCGGAAGCGCGCATTGATCGTCTTCGCCGTGTCGGCCGTGATCTCGCTGGCATTCCTGGCGCTTCCCTTTGGCAAGGCTCACATCCTGCGCGCCTACCTGCTCGGCTTCATGATCTGCTTCTCCTTCTTCGGGGGCGGGCTTGTGATGCTGATGCTGCAGTATGTGTCCGGCGGTAAGTGGGGCATGCTGCTGCGTCGGCCGCTCGAAGCGATGACTCGCACCTATTGGCTTGTTGTAGCGATGGTCGTTCCCATTGGTATCTTCGCTGGCCACCTGTATCAGTGGTGGGCGTTCCCAAATTCCGAAGCGACCGCGAAAGCCTTCGCCGCTGGCCTGATGACCAAGGAACAGCAACTCACCGCCAACGCGAAGCACGCGATGCTCAACCCGACCGCCGCCATCATTCAGACGCTCGTTATTTTCGGCATCCTGGGTCTTATCACGTATCTGTTGAACAAGTGGTCGCTGGAGCGCGATGCCGATCCTGCCCGCAACACCCCGGCCAGCTACGACAAATGGCGTGTCCGCTTCGAAAATCTCTCTGGCCCCTGCATCTTCGTCTACGTTGTCCTTCTAACCGATGCCGCTCTGCTTTGGATCATGTCGCTTGATGTCACGTGGTACAGCTCGATCTGGGGCCTCAAGTTCCTGGTCGGCCAGGGATATGCAGTGCTTGCGCTCAGCATCCTTACTGTGATCCTGCTGTCAAAGGTTGAGCCGATGAAGACGCTGCTCCGGACAACCGAACAGCATGACCTCGGAAAGTTCATCTTTGCGTTTGTGATGTTGAATATTTACCTGACCTTCGCGGAGTTCCTCATCATCTGGTCTGGCAACGTTCCAGACGAGATTCCGTGGTATCTCGCGCGCATTCGGGGCGGCTGGTGGGTCATCTGCACCGCGGACTTTGTTTGTCACTGGCTGATTCCCTTCTGCCTGCTTCTCTCGCGCAACCTTAAGCGCGACAAAAAGCGCCTGTCCGCCGTCGTGATGTTTATGCTGTTCGCCCGCTGCGTGGATATGTTCTGGATCATTGAACCGAACTTCCACGATGCGGCTTCCCGGTTCAGCAGCGAAGGCCTTAGCGTTCTCGCCTACGTAACCGTTCCACTTGCCGTAATTTCGGCGTGGGCTTACTACTTCTTCTATCAACTGGCGCAACGTCCGCTGGTGAACATCAACGATCCGCACCTCGCGGAAATGCTGGAGCCTGAACATGCCCACTGATCACGGGAACAAGCCAACCGACGACTACGCAACTCCAGCCGACGGCGTGGTAGTAGATGCCTCAGATACCAACGCGGATAGCAAGGCCGCAGGCTATGAGATGACCGACGTTAACGCCAGTGGCATCGTCGTGTTTCTCGGCGGTCTGTTTGGGTTCGTCATCATCTTTTTCTTCTTCTGCTTTCTCATGGGTCGCGTCATCAACTCCGGCCTGGAACAGATGGACGGCAAGACCGACAAGTGGCATCAGAAGAACAACATCTTTGCCGGAGCGCTGGCCAACAACGGCAAGCGTGAGGATCTGAAGAGCAACGCCGCAATTCAGCAGCAGGAATTCAAGCAGATGACCGATGCCTTCCCGCAGCCGCGGTTGGATGCGGACGATGGCAATCACGCCACATACGAGCTGCATGCTCGCGAAGATCTACTGCTGGACCACTACAGCAGCGCACCGGGCGAGGGACTCCGCATCCCGATCGGCCGCGCGATGGAGTTGATCGCCGCCAAGGGACTTCCGGTTACCCCCTCTACGGCCACCGCTACGAAACTCGCTTATGACGTCGATCCAGCCCCGCAGGTTCCTCTCACGACCGGGTTCGCACGTACCGGCTATGAGTTGACCCAGATTGAAGCGCGGCAGCAGCGACTGGACTTCGGCAAGGCCGAGGGCGCCGAACACGCTGAGCTGAAGCCAGCAAAATAGTTTCTGTACCAATAGGAGCACTATGCACCAGTGGCACACAACTCGACGGACAGTAAGCAGAGCGGCCATCTTTGCCGGTCTACTAAACTGTGCCCTGCTGTGTTCAGCCGGCTACGCGCAGGTGTCCTCCTACGGCGACAAGCAGCAGGGCGAGAATCGTGGCGACGAGCTTCCGAAGGTGCTCAAGGGCGTTCAGGTTTCGCAGCACCTTAACCAGCAACTTCCGCTCGATGCCTCCTTCGTCGACGAAACGGGCAAGGCGGTCACGCTGTCCGACTACTTCGGCAGCAAGCCGGCCGTGCTTGCGATGGTTTACTTCAACTGCCCGATGCTCTGCTCGGAAGAGCTCGACGGCCTCACGAGCTCGCTGGAGATGGTCCACCTCAATCCGGGTCCCGACTTCAACATCATCGTGATCAGCATCGACCCGACCGAGACTCCAGAGTTGGCCGCCAAGAAGAAGGCTTTCTATCTGAAGCGCTACGGGCGACCCGAGACCGCATCCGGCTGGCACTTTCTTACCGGCAAGCAGCCCGCAATCGACGCCGTAACCAACGCCGTAGGCTTTGGATACGTCCGAGTCCCGGGCCCCGATGGCACGCTTTCTCAATTCGCCCATGCAAGCTCGATTGAGCTCGTCACCGCCAGCGGAAAGCTGGCTCAGTACTACCTGGGCGTTGAGTATTCGCCCAAAGACATGCTGCTTGGGCTGATCGAAGCCTCCGGCAACAAGATCGGTTCGCCGGTCGCCAACATCCTGACGTACTGCTACCACTACGATCCCGAGACCAACAAACACTCGATTATCGTGGCGCGGGTGGTGCAATTGGGTGGGATGGTGACGATGGCCGGCCTGGGCGGATTTATGTTTGTAATGTTTCGCAGGGACCTCAAGCTGGGGCGCGATCATCGCCTGACAGCCAGCGAGAACGACCGGGACTTGAACGACAAGGACAAAGGGTAACGATGCATATTAGTCCAGTAATGTGGCAGTTTTTGACGAAGTGGCTGGCCAATTCCGCGCTGTTTCCGCGGGAGGCGTCGACCGTTGCCCCCTGGGCTGACGCACTCTACTTTTTCCTGGTTGGGATGACCGTTGTCGGCCTGGTTCTGGTAGGCATCCTTGTCATCGGCTTCTCGATCCGTTACCGCAAATCGGTTCACCCTGTCGCCACGCAGATTGAGGGCTCGACTCTCCTCGAAGCTACCTGGACGATCATCCCTCTGGCAATTTTCCTCGTCACCTTCGTCTGGGGCGCGTTGCTGTACTTCCGCATCTATAACCCGCCGGCCAACTCGATGAACATTTATGTCGTCGGCAAGCAGTGGATGTGGAAGGCCGAGCATCCCGGTGGTCAGCACGAGATCAACGCGCTGCATGTGCCGATCGGCCGTCCGGTTCAGCTGACGATGATCTCGCAGGACGTCTTCCACAGCTTCTCGATCCCCGACTTCCGCGTCAAGCGTGAGGTTATTCCGGGCCGCTACTCAACCGTCTGGTTCGAAGCCACCGATGCCGGCACCTACCACATCTTCTGCACCCAGTACTGCGGCACCAAGCATTCCGGCATGATTGGCGAAGTTACGGCCATGACCCAGGAAGATTACGACAAGTGGACGCAGGAATCGACCAGCGGAATGTCATTGGCTCAAAACGGAGAGCGTTTGTTCGCCAGCATGGAGTGCACCGCCTGCCATAATGGGACTGCGACCGCCCGAGGCCCGAACCTTGCCGGCGTGTACGGCTCCAAGTTGACTCTGACAAACGGCCAGCAGGTGCTCGTTACCGATGGCTACCTGCGCGATGCGATCCTGAATCCGTCCCAGCATGTGACAGCCGGATTCGCTCCGATCATGCCGACCTATCAGGGCCAAATCAGCGAAGACGGGTTGATCGATCTGGTGGAATACATCAAGTCGTTGAACAGTAATTACCGTGTCCAGCAGACCCTGGGCACCTCACAGTCCGACCTAGCGGCGCCAACAACGCCAGGGATGGTGAAGCCATGAGTGCAGCAACGATTTCCAGCAACACGATCCTGAGTCTCCCCGACCAACGCACGGCTTCCATGCCGAAGCGGCACTACATCAACAACGAAGACGGCATGTTGAGCTGGCTGCTGACTGGCGACCATAAGCGGATCGCTATGCTATATCTGTTTTCGATTACGTTCTTCTTCTTCATCGGCGGAGCGTTTGCCGGCCTGATTCGACTCGAATTGCTGACCCCACAGCCCGATCTGGTCGCATCCGATACCTACAACAAGTTTTTCACCATGCACGGCATCATCATGATCTTCCTGTTCCTGGTTCCGTCGGTTCCGGCGACCCTGGGGAACTTCTTGATCCCGATCATGATTGGTGCAAAGGACCTTGCCTTCCCTAAGATCAACCTTCTGAGCTGGTATCTCTACCTGATTGGTGGAACCTTCACCCTGGCAGCGCTGGTTCTCGGCGGAGTCGACACGGGTTGGACCTTCACCACGCCGCTCTCGACCCACTACCTGAACACGCATGTCATCACCGCCGCGACCGCAATCTTCGTCGCCGGGTTTGCCTCGATCTTTACCGGCCTGAACTTCATCGTGACGATTCACCGCATGCGCGCGCCGGGCATGACGTGGTTCCGTCTGCCGCTCTTCGTCTGGTCGAACTACGCCGCCTCTATCCTCATGGTGCTTGGCACCCCGGTTCTGGCCATTGCGATTGTTCTGGTCGCACTGGAGCGCTTGATCGGCATCGGCGTCTTCGACCCCACCAAGGGCGGCGACCCCCTGCTCTTCCAGCACCTTTTCTGGTTCTACTCGCATCCCGCCGTTTACATTATGATTTTGCCGGGAATGGGCGTTATCTCGGAGGTCATTTCAACCTTTAGCCGCAAGCGGGTCTTCGGCTACTCGGCCGTGGCTTTCTCCTCGGTTGCTATCGCAGTGTTCGGATTCTTCGTCTGGGCGCACCACATGTTCATCATGGGCGTGTCGAACTACTCGGCGCTGGTCTTCTCGCTGCTGACGATGCTCGTGGCGGTCCCTTCAGCTATCAAGATCTTCAACTGGGCGTTCACCCTTCAGAAGGGTTCCATCACCTTCGAGACCCCGATGATCTACGCCTTCGGCTTCATGGGTCTGTTCACCATCGGCGGACTGACCGGAGTCTTCCTCGGCGCGCTCGGCATGGACATCCACCTTACCGAGACTTACTTCATCGTCGCTCATTTCCACTACGTCATGGTGGGCGGAATGTTGATGGCGTTCCTGGCCGGCATTCACTTCTGGTGGCCAAAGATGACGGGCCGCATGTACTCTGAGCCTCTCTCCAAGCTATCCGCAGTCATCAGCTTCATCGGCTTCAACCTGACCTTCATGCCGCAGTTCATCCTCGGTTACCTTGGTATGCCGCGCCGCTACCACGCGTATCCGGCTGAGTTCCAGGTGTTGAATGTACTCTCGACCGCCGGTGCGACTGTTCTCGGCGTCGGCTTCACGCTGCCGCTGCTGTACCTGGCGTGGTCGCTGAAGTACGGTGAAATTGCGGGCAACAATCCGTGGCAGGCGACGGGCCTCGAATGGCAGATTCAATCGCCCCCGTTGACCGAAAACTTTACCGAGGTCCCAGTGATCGACTACGAGGCCTACGACTACGAACGGCTTGAAAGAAAGCACGCAAATGAGGTGACGACCGTTGGCTAACACGATCGCAGCCGCCCACGAACACGAGGCAACCGCAAGCCATGGGCATGACGACCACCACGTGTCGCTTCCCCAGCACCGACACCACTTCGAGACGCAGGAACAGCAGCGCGAGGCCGGCAGCTTCGGCATGTGGCTCTTCCTGCTCACCGAAATCATGTTCTTTGGTGGGATGTTCTTCGCTTATCTGCTTTACCGCAACTGGTACTACGACGCGTTTGTCACTTCGTCGAACCAGCTGAGCGTACCGCTTGGCGCCGTGAATACGGTGATCCTGATCAGCTCCGGCTTCTTCATGGCGCTGGCAGTCTGGGCTGCGGAAGTTCGTAAGAAAAAGCAGCTGGTCCGGTACCTCATCCTCACCACAATCTTTGGCCTCGCCTTCCTCGGCGTCAAGACCGTGGAGTACAAGGAAAAGTGGGAGAAGCACCACATCCCCGGTGCCAGTTTCGACGTCCACGAGTTCATTAATCCTGCTATCGATGCCAAGACAGGCAAGGCTGAACAGCGGCCGCTCGCTCCGGATATGGCGCAGAAGACCCAGGTCTTTTTCTTCCTGTACTTCGCCATGACCGGCATGCACGCGCTGCACATGATCATCGGCCTCGGCTTGCTCGGCTGGCTTATCTATCGAGCCCAGCGGGGTGACTTCACCGATGGCTACGTCGCACCCATTGAAAACTTTGGGCTTTACTGGCACTTCGTCGATATTGTGTGGCTGTTCCTGTTCCCGTTGCTCTATCTGATCAATCGCCACCCGCTCCAATAGCGACCCGGCCCAAGAAGGAGACTAGACTGTGTCCGAGCACCACTATCACGACGCTTCCAACGTAGTTAATCCGGAACACGCCGAGCACCATATCGTGACGCCGCTCCAGTATTCCTATGTCTACGGCGGACTGATCATCGGCACGATCATCACGGTCCTCGCAGCGGACATCAATCTCGGGGTCTTCAACCCCATCGTCGCGCTCGCCATCGCCTGCACCAAGGCGGTGATCGTGATTCTGTTCTTCATGCACGTCAAGTACCAGTCGAATCTGATCAAGGTGACGGTCGGCGCCGGGTTCTTTACGTTCATCGTGCTGGTTACAATGTCGCTGGTGGATTACATGAGCCGGGCGTGGGGCCTTTGGTAGGCTACCCACCTTCCGCCATAAAGCTGATGCGGTTCTTCGGGACCGCATCGCCGCTTAAATTACTTGGTAACCAGCCCGGGCCTGCTCCCCAATCGGTAGGCGCTCCAGTAGGAGTTCTCGACATGCAACCCGAAGGCGAGAGACTGCTTGGCCCAGTCGCCATCCCCCCTGCGGTTCCGCGCAACTTGCCGCTGAAGGTGTAGTTGTCGTTCCACTTCAGCTTTTATGTCGTCACGAACTCGACGAAGGCGTCGATCAACGTAAGGGTTTGTTTCGGGGGCGGCTCGATACCCCGTACGCGATAAACTTCGCTCATCGCGTTCAGGGAGACGAACCGCATCTGGTCGAGATATCGCTCCTCCAGAGTGTTCCTCGAGCTTGCGGAGTAGGCAACGTAGGCATCGAGGTCGAAGACGCCCGACAGGTTGAAGGCGGCCTTCAGGTCAGGTGGGGCGGCCCAATCCTTGAAATAGATTGTGCCGCCGGACGACTCGGTCGTCGGAGCGTTCAGCAAGGGATGCGCGCTCCGCTGATCGAATCCGTAAAAGGACCCGTCTGCCGAGCCGTAGGGCATAACGATAGCGGGCGGTCCGAGGCCAAAGCCCTGCGTAAGAAACTGCGTGAGATCGCCGGGGTGCGGCATGGCCGTCTGTAAGGGCGGCCAGTCAAGCGGCGCGAGCTTCAGTGCATCGGGATAGCCTTCCAAGATGACCTCCGGATCGAAACGGGCGCAAAACAAGAACCGCAAATCCATGAGATGAAAACGGAGTTCCATGCTGCCGTGATTGCAGCGGTCCCGAGGATTAGAGTGGGAAAGGATGAATACAAACCCCTCTGATGTGGCTTCTGATGCGCTTCGAAATCTGACGGACAACGCCCGCGTAACCACCCGCCGTGATGGCCCGCCCGACCCGAACGGCAAGTGTGTCGTCTACTGGATGCAGCGCGCGCAGCGCGGGATCGACAACCACGCCGCGAACCTGGCCGTCGCGGTCGCGAACGAACTCGGCCTCCCCCTCGTCGTCTACTTCGCAGCCATCTCCAACTTCCCGCACGCAAACCTTCGGCACTACTCCTTCCTTCAGCAAGGCCTCCCGGACATCGAGCACGACCTCGCGCAGCGAAACATCACGTTCGTCATGCGCCGCGCACCCCACGAATCGCACGAACGCCTCTTCCACGATGTGCAAGCCGCAATCGTGATCGGTGACGAGAACCCGATGCGTGCTCCCGAAAGCTGGCGAGCCCACCTTGCCAAAGCGCTCAAGATCCCGTTCTGGACTGTGGACACCGACGTCGTCATTCCGTCGAAACTCATCGAGAAGGCTCAGTATGGCGCCTACACGATTCGCCCCCGCCTCTATAAGCTGCTCCCCGACTACCTCGTTCCCTATGAGAATCCCCACGCAAGGCACGCATGGCAGCGGCCGAAGTCCTTCCAGTCCGATAGCCTGACGGACGACATCACCAAAGGCTGGCCCGACCTCGACCGCACGGTACTCCCCGTAGAGGCTTGGAAGGGTGGAACTCACGCCGCCTTGAAGCGCCTCCGCCACTTCACGTCGCGGCTCCTTGAAAACTACGATACGACGCGCAACAAGCCCGAGCTCGACGGCACTTCGGCTCTCTCACCCTACCTCCACTACGGCCATATTGGCCCGCAGACCATTGCGCTAGCGGTGCAGGCTGCTGCTGCTTCGGACCCCAAGTTCCAGTCTGCGAAAGACGGCTACTTCAACGAGTTGATCGCCTGGCGCGAACTCGCCGTCAACTTCGTCAAGTTCCACCCCGACACCTACGATACCCACGAATGCGCCGAAAACTGGGCTCGGGAATCTATCGCCGAACATGCCCGCGACGAGCGCGAGCGCATTTACACCCTCGCCCAGCTCGAACGCGCCCAAACCTACGACGACCTCTGGAATGCCGCGCAAATGCAGATGGTGGATCACGGCTGGATGCACAACGTCATGCGCATGTACTGGGCCAAGAAGATCCTCGAATGGACCCCGGATATTCCGACCGCCGTCCGCTATGCCGTCCACCTGAACGATAAGTATTTCCTCGATGGCCGCGACCCCAATGGCTACTCCGGGATCGCCTGGTCGATGGTCGGCAAGTTCGACCGCCCGTGGTTCGACCGGCCAATCTTCGGCAAGCTCCGCTACATGTCCGGGGGCAGCACCGGCCGTAAATTCGATTCGAAGCAATACATCCGCCAGATGCAGGCACTTCGAGACGGTCAACCAACGCTCTTCTAAACGCGCGTGTCCGATGGTACAGTCAAATCACGCTACAACGGGCCGAGGCGACCAGGGCCAGTACACGCGGGCTTGTGAATCATCACCATCCGTTCAAGATTTGGTCGCTTCAGCCGATAGTCGCCATAGGGCCGTGCGCCTGAACAGCTCTTGGATGAGGGGTGCATGATTCTCGGCGCGTCGATTCGGCCCATCTGGCGGCTACTCCTTCGCTTATTCGCGTCTATGGTCGCCCTCGTGGTGTGCGTCACCGGCAGTACGGGTCAGGCCCCGGATCCCCAACCTGCCCGTGTTCAGACAGACCCGACAGCCCGCCGTTCGGCCAGCCGCGCCCGCACCACACAGTTTGTGGTCAGCCGAAAAAATGCCTCCATCTCCGCTGCTCTTGGCTTCGATCTAGCCCGCCGCCAACATCTCGCGATGCTGGCGCAGCCGCGCAATTCGATCCTCACCGCGCCATGGACGCCCGTCGGCCCCAACCAGATGACCACCGCTGAATTCGGCAACGTCACTGGCCGCGTCACTGCCATCGCCATCGATCCGGCCGACTCCACCGGCAATACCGTGTACGTCGGAACAACGGGTGGCGGCGTGTGGAAGTCCACCAATGCCGCTGGTCCGTCTGCAGTGGTCGTCTTTCTCCCCTTGACGGACACGCTACCCGTCTTCGACGCCTCCTCCCAGACCATTCCGTCGCTCAGCATCGGCTCGCTCGCCATCGCCAACGGTGTCGTGCTCGCAGGTACCGGAGACCCCAACGACGCCACCGACTCCTACTACGGTGCGGGAATCCTTCGATCGGCAGACGGCGGTCTTACCTGGTCCATCGCCCAGCAATCCAACGACGGCGCGGCCGGCAAACACTCTTTCTTCGGACTCAGCGTCGCGGGCCTCGCCTTCTCGTCAGCCAATCCCTCGCTCGCGGTCGCTGCTCTGTCACAGGCTGCGGAGGGCGCAATCGTGAACGCGCCAATATCTGCAACATCGGAGATGGGCCTCTACTACTCGACTGACGCGGGGCTGACGTGGCAAATGGCGACTATCCTCGACGGGAGTCAGACAGTCCAGGGGCCAAATAGCGTCGGAAATAGTGGCGGCGGAAATGCCGTCACCTCAGTGGTTTGGAACCCGCTGCGCCAAAGTTTTCTGGCAGCGGTCCGCTCCCACGGGTTTTATGCTTCGACCGACGGCATCACGTGGAGGGTCCTCCCAACCCAACCTATCGTGGGCTGGACAGCTGCAGCGTGCCCTACCAATCCGGGGACCGCGGGCAGCGCCTCCTGCCCAATCTTTCGTGGGGCGCTTGCCGTGCAGGCCACGACGGGTGATATTTTCGCCCTGAGCGTCGACGCGTCCAACAACAGGCGAGGCCTATTTCAGGACGTCTGTGCGTCGACCGGCACCGCTTGCGGTAACTCGGCCATAACGTTCGCCACCCAGCTCAACGCAACGCCGCTACAACAGACCGGAACGACGGTCATCCCGCAGGCCGACTACAACCTGGCCCTCGCCGCAGTGCCGTCCGGAACAGACACGATCATCTTTGCCGGCACAACCGATCTCTACCGCTGCACTCTCGCGGCCGGATGCAGCTTCCGCAACACTACCAATGCGTTCAACGGATGCACCAATCCGGCCCGGGTGGCACCGTCGCAGCACGCGCTCGCAACCACCACGACGGGTGCTAGTCAGCTACTTCTCATTGGGAACGATGGAGGACTCTGGCGGTCAACTGACGGAGTTGCGCAATTGGCGCCACCCTGCTCGCTGGACGACGCGAACCACTTCCAAAATCTCAATTCCGGCTTCGGATCGTTGGCCGACATCATCGATTTCGCGCAGTCGCCCAGTGACCCCAACGTATTGCTTGCCGGACTTGGAGCGCTTGGCACTGCAGGAACGTCTGCGCCAACAACTCCGTGGGCACAACTCTCCACCGGCGAAGGCGGTTTCGTCGCGATCGACACCGTTGATCCAAACGTGCGATACATCTCGACTGGTGCTGGAATCAACATTGCATCGTGCGCCAAGGGAGCCGGCTGCACGGCATCCGATTTCGCCATTCCCGTCGTCGGGTCGACGCAGGTATCGAGCGATGCCGCCGCCGCACATGCTCCGTGGCTCGTCGACCCAGGTCTCAGCACGAACCTCATCGTCGGCACCTGCCGAGTGTGGCGCGGCAGCGTTCACGGAGGCTCGCTGTGGTCAACGGCAAATGCCATCGCCAGACCCTTCGCAACTCCCGCGCTCTCGGGGTGCGGAACCAATCCGCCGCTGGTGCGATCTCTCGCCGCTGGGGGAGGCGTAGCAAACTCCACCAACGCCCAGAGCTCCGGTTCGCGCGTGTTGTATGCAGGCCTCGCCGGAGTCCTCGATGGCGGACAGGGATTCGGTGGACACCTGTTCGTCACCGCCGCAGCCAACCTCGCGACCAACTCCACCGCATGGGTCGACGCCGCGAAGTCTCCGGTGATCAACGATCCGACCAACGCGTCCCAATTCAATCCCAACGGCTTCGACATCTCCGCCATCGCAGCCGACCCGCATGACGCCACCGGGGCGACCGTGTACGCCACCATCATGGGATTCGGGAGCGCCCCCCACATCTATCGCTCTACCGACACCGGGGCACACTGGAGCAACATCTCGGCGAACCTCCCCAACGCACCCGCCAACGCTGTGCTTGTCGATCCCAACGACGCGAACACGATCTACGTGGGATTGGATAGCGGAATCTATGTCACCACGCAGGTCATCACCTGCGCCACCTCCAACTGCTGGAGTGTCTACGGCACCGCGCTTCCCAATTCGCCAATCGTCAACCTTCAGGCGGCTGCGGCCATGCCCACAGGCGACGGCCGAACGGGCGAACTCCGAGCCGGCACCTACGGACGTGGTGTCTGGCAGATACCGTTGCTCACCGCAACCGCCCCGGCCTCTCCCGCCATCTCCATTAACCCAACTTCTGTTACATATTCGCCGCAACAAGTGGCGACATCAAGCCAATATGTACCCGTAGCCGTCACAAATACTGGGACAGCGACCCTCTTTGTAACTACCATTGTTACAACTGCCGACTTCAACGAAACGGACAACTGCCTCGGCGCACCGATCCTCCAGGGAAGAACCTGCACCATACAAGTAAGGTTCCTCCCCACCGCCACCGGCCCACGTTCTGGCCTGCTCACCGTCTACGGCAACATCCCCGGAGGCCAGGCCACCGCGACCCTAAGCGGGACGGGAACGGCGGGAGCCACAGTCGTTTTGACGCCTATCAATCTGGTCTATCCGTCGACCAACGTCGGAGCCACAAGCTCACCTCAGGCCATCACCATCTCAAACATCGGTGCAGCGGCAACTTCACTCCAAACCCCAGTGATCTCAGGTGATTTCACCATTCCGACAAACACCTGCGGCCCATCGCTAGGCCCCGGATCGGGCTGTACCTTGTCGATCGTCTTTGCGCCGACAGCGTCGGGCAGTCGCGCGGGCACCGTCACGGTCATCGACGGCGCGGGGACGCAGGTTGCAACCCTCTCCGGAATCGCCACCAACCCGGCAACCGATGCCCTGTCCCCGGCCGCCTTGGTCTTTGCAGCGCAGCAGCTCGGCACTTCAAGCTCGGCGCAACAAGTTACTTTGACGAACGTCGGCGACGTCGCACTAACCCTGATCACAGCGCAGATCACCAGCGGCGACTTTGCGTTGGTCAACGGTTGCGGCAATTCGCTGGCCGCGCATGCAGTATGTGCAATCTCTGTTACCTATGCTCCGAAGAGCATCGGGGCGGGGTCTGGCCTCGCTACGATCAGCGATCAATTTCGTACCCAATCGGTCAGTTTGTTGGGAGTGGGCCTTGCTCCGCCTGGAATTTCGCTCTCGCCCGTTGGCAGCGTCACATTTGCGGCGACTGCGGTCAGCCAGACTTCTCCTGCCCAGACCGTCACCCTTACCAACAATGGGGGAGTACCACTTGCGCTTAGCGGCGTGGCCGTCACCGGCGACTTCAGCCTTGTGCCGGGCTCAAATACATGCGGAAATCTGGTCGCGCCAGCCGCAGTCTGTACCGTGCAAGTGGCCTTATCGCCAACTGTCGCTGGCACCCGAACAGGAACTATTACATTTACCGATAACGCCGCGTCGTCGCCCCAGGTGCTGCATCTATCCGGCGTCGGGATCGACTTCTCGCTCGCCTCGAACGGCCCATCGTCGCTCACGATTCCGAGCGGCGGGACGGCAACCTACGCATTACTGCTGAGCTCGGTAGCGGGACTACCGGGCAGTGCGACGTTCACCTGCGCTGGGGTACCCGCGCACTCGACCTGCACCGTCAATCCGTCCGCTCCGGCACTGGGGGGAACCACCACCATCTCGGTCACCGTCGCGACGGGCCTTGCCGGGGTTGAGCTGCATCCGCCCGATCTTCCCTGGACACGGCAGCTCGTCTGGCTTGCAGTACTGCTTCCGTGCGGCTTGGTTTTTTGCAGGCCACGCCACCGTGTGCGCATATCAACCATGCTGCTACTGCTCGCAATCTCCGGCTGCAGCACAGGCCGAACGATCCCCAGCCAAACCTCGCCGGGGAGCCCGGTCGTCACGCCTAGCGGCCCCTCCACGCTGGTGGTCGCCGCATCAAGCGCAGGCCTTGTCCGCTCGGTAAACCTGACCCTCGTCATCCAGTAGCAGCGTTACGCCACCTGACCTGCACAAAATCCCGAGGCCCACGCCCACTGGAAGTTGTATCCGCCCAGCCAGCCGGTTACATCGACCACCTCGCCGATGAAGAACAACCCCGGCACCTTCCGCGCTTCGAGCGTCCTTGGGTCGAGTTCTGCTGTATCTACCCCGCCGGCAGTGACTTCGGCCTTGGCGTAGCCTTCGGTTCCCGCCGGCACCAGCTTCCATGCGTGAACAGCCTCTTCCATGGAGCTGATCGTCGCGTTCGACATTACGCGCACATCGGGCGCATGTTTCGCTACCCAACGCTCCGCCCACCGTCCTGGCAGTAGAGCCTTCATCGCAGTCATTGCCGTTGCCCGGTCGCGGGTCTCGGCCAGTGCACCAAGAACCTGCCCACCCGGCGCGAGGTCAAACATCACAGCAGTGCCCGGCTTCCAGTATGAGCTGATTTGCAACACCGCAGGCCCGCTCAAGCCGCGGTGCGTAATCAGCAGTTTCTCGCGAAATGCTGGAGCCTTTGCACCCCGCTTCGCTGACATCTCGGCGCTTGCGACGACCTCCGCCGATACCCCGGCAAGATCGCACCACTCCTCCCGATCGTCCGCAGAAAAAGTGAGCGGCACCAGGCCGGGCCTTGTGTCGATCACACCAAGCCCGAAGTTCCGCGCCACGTCATAGCCAAACCCCGTAGCGCCCATCTTCGGAATCGAAAGCCCGCCCGTCGCCACCACCACCGACGCAGCCACCAGCCGCCCTGCCGCAGTCTCCACGACAAATCCTGCCCCTGCATCTGCCGTCACCCCATCCACCCGCGTCGAGACCTGGATCCTGACCCCTGCCTCGGCACACTCGCGCTCCAGCATGGTCACAATGTCGCGTGCGCTGCGGTCGCAGAACTGCTGGCCGAGCGTCTTCTCGTGGTAGGGGACGCCGTGCGCTTCGACCTTCGCGATGAAGTCGGCGGGCGTGTACCGAGCCAGCGCCGAACGCGCGAAGTGAGGGTTCTCAGAGAGGAAGTTCTCCCACGTGCAGCCGAGATTGGTGAAGTTGCAGCGTCCCCCGCCGGAGATCAAAATCTTCTTCCCGACCGCCTCCGCGTGGTCCAGCAGAAGCACCCGCCGCCCGCGCCGCCCAGCCTCGATCGCACACATCAAACCCGCCGCACCCGCACCCAGCACGATCACGTCATACTGCTGGTGCTCGTTCTTCATCCCTTACCCCACGCGACAGATCAGGCACTTCAGGTAGCTCGTCTCAGGCAACGTCAGAATTGCGGGGTGATCCGGAGCCGCGCCTCGTGCTTCCAGTACCTGCACTCGTTTGTGGCTATCTCCTGCAGCCGACGCGACCACCGCCGTAAACTCCTCCAACCCGACGTGGTGCGAGCACGAGCAGGTCACCAGGGTCCCGCCTGGGTTCAGCATCTTCATCGCGCGCAGGTTCATCTCCTTATACCCGCGCACCGCGCCCTCGGTCGCACGCTTGGACTTCGCAAACGCCGGCGGGTCCAACACAATCGTGTCAAACTTCTTTCCCGACCCCTCATACTCGCGCAGCAGGTCGAACGCATCGGCCTCAATCCAGTCCACCCTCGCCGTCAACCCCGGATTCAAAGCCAGGTTCTTGTCCGCCACTTCAAGTGCCGAGCGGCTCGCATCCACGCCCGTCACCCGCTCACAAACCTGCGCCAGATGCAGCGCAAATCCACCCTGATACGTGCAGATATCCAGCGCCGTACCCGCCGCATACCCCGCTGCCGCCGCATAGTTCAGGCGCTGGTCCAGAAACGCGCCGGTCTTCTGTCCGGCGGTGGCGTCGTAGGCGAAGTGCAGCCCGTTGATCGTAAACGTCGTCCACAGCTTTGCCTCTTCGCGATCGGCGTAGAGAAACTCGCTCGCCACAAACGGCAGCTCTTCCACCTGCCTGATGCGCGGGTCTGGGCGCTCGACAATCGTGGCTGGCGTCAGCCGCTCGCGCAGCACACGGCCTACGACTTCGCGCACATCATCCTGAGCTGTGGCCTGCGTGAGCAACTGAACAATTGCCAGGTCGTTGTACCGGTCGACCACGATTCCCGGCAGTTCATCCGCTTCCGAGAAAATCATCCGGCAAGCGTTGTTCTTGTCCGATACCGGAGCCAGCCGCTCGCGCAGCGAAATAGCTGCGTTCACCCGCTCTTCCACCAGCGTCAGAAGGCCATTGCGGCCCATGCCAGCCGTAGCTGAAATCATCCGCAGCGTAATCTGCGAGGCCGAGCTGAAGAGCGCGGTTCCAATTGGAATCCCGCGTCCATCCAGAACAGTGACCAGACTTCCCGGAGCGACTTCGCTCGCGTCCGCCGCAGGCCGAACCTGCTCAATCTCCGACCGGTAAACCCATACCGACCCCTCGCGAAGCCGGTCCGCCGCCCTGCGTGTAACAACTGCGACCGGTCCCTGCGGATGCGCCGGACCAACCTTCAATGCCGGTGCCTGAATAACCTGTGCCATCCTTCTATGGTCGCACGGTCGGCTCCGCTGTCCCTATTTATGGTGGTTGCCGGGGCGTGTGACGAACTTATACAGGCGATAGATCAATCTGAGTACGAGGATGACACCCGTTAGCATGACGACGACGAACAAGGCCCAGACAGGATCGTCAAAGCCTTTAAGATGAGGGAACAGGTAGGCTCTTGCGCTCTGCTCCAGACCGATCCACTCGACTGATCCCCAAATGTCCCGCAAGGCCGGATACAGCCGCCGAACGATAAGAACAGCCACTAATGAGGCTAAGTAAAGCGCCAATCCAAGCTCCAGTACAGTTACCAGGAACACCAGTACCGGGTTTTGCCGGATCGTGTCTTCGCGGCTGGTTTTGGGTTCAAAGTACAAGTACGCCACTGAGTCGCTGGCTGCTTTCGCGTCTCTGGGGTCTGCCGGAGTCGTTGTAGGCACATCCGACAAGTCCGTCTCGCAGATATTTGCGGGTCGGTAGGAGGGGTCTTTCAGGCGCTCTCGAACGCTGGGATGAACATGCGATCCTTTCGGTATGTTGCGATAGGCCCCCATCGGAATCCGCATCTTCACGGATGAATCGTCCTTGTCGTAGTAGCGGTGCGGCAGAAGCTCCAACAGCCACCACACCCCCGTCAGCGATCGATGAAGCTCGGCGGGCAACTTGGGCGATTCGTAAATACCCGCCAGCGCTGCGTTGGCGGCCGTCGGCTCACCTTGGCCTGGAGTGCCGAGGACCATCCGAACGCGGGCATCGTCGAAACACGTATCGTCAACACCTTTGCAGGCTGCTTTTGTCTCTTCAATCATCCAGTTCAATGTGATGTTTGCGAGGCCACTGGTGGGCTGGGGATAGCTGCCGCCGACATCCGAGTGAACGCCCGAAAACCATACCTGCCGGACATCCTGCAACTTCGGGGTCGCCGAGTCTGCGATGGGCACCGGCTTGCCCCACAGGTTGTCCTGGTAGAAGGAGCGCCGCTCGTCGATACTGACCGCGTGGCGGCCACGATGGATGGTTGGATTCTGCGCCATGTCCAGCAATCGCAGCGGCGACGTAATCCAACCGACCGACGACACCGTATCCCACAAACCTACGAAGAAAATCGAGAAGTCACGATGCGAAAAGGTATCCCGAAAGGTCGTGTCCGTTGCCAAAGTATGCGCGTTCGATTCCTTCACAGTGGCGATGCGTTCGGTGTACATGCGCCACGCATACGGGATGTGGCCCTCGTTCCCGCGGCAGAGCAGGCCGTAGCCGTGCAGCAGTCCGGCCAATGCGCGCGCCGTGTAAGCTCCGCGCGAGAACCCGTAGATGAAGACGCGGTCGCCGCTTGCGTAGTGCTGCATCAGATAGCGGTAAGCATCGAGGACGTTGTCCTCGAACCCCGCCCCAAAGGCAAGGCCCTTGATCATTGAAAGGGCTCGGCCGAGTCCTTCCTTGGTCGGATCACCGAGAGTGCCGACGCCAGGATGGTAGTAAGCCACGTGTTTGTGGTCCAGTCGCAACGCGGTGTATAGCTTTACGACGTTGGAGTTGCCGTCCAATGAGTCCTTCGCAGCGAACTCATTGCCGGTGCCATCGCAACAGACGAAGATGCTCTTGGGCCCCTCGGCGACAGGTTTGGAGCCCGCCATCACAACGGGATCAGTAACGCTTTGAGGCTCCGTGGTCGACGCCTCTTCGGGATTCTTGCTTTGTAACGATTGGGCTTCAACCTCAGACATCGGCAGCTCCGTGTGTCCGGCATCGGTGCATCCGCTTTGAAGTCGCGGCATAAAACAGGTTTAACGCAGTTTGATAGTGTTGTATCACCAACAAGGCGGAACCCGCATCCAGCATTAAGACCGCGAAAGACTGGCAGCGTCGTATTTCATGCGGGACGGTGCTGCTTTCAGCCACTACCGCCTGGCAGATTTACCAACCACCTCCACCAAATCTTTCCCGCCATCCTGCGACAACACACCCTTCCGGTCGTCCCACTTCAGCGTCTTGATCTCCCGTACCCCCGTTTCATATCCGTACGTCACGCCATCGTCGTTGTACAGCGTGAAGGCGGCGTCCGCCCCGGGATACACCTTGATCTTCGCCAGCGCCTGCTTCTCTTTCGTGCTCTCCACTGGAACTCCCAAAGGCAGAATCGATCCCGCCTTCACAAACAGCGGAATCGTATCGATCGGCGCCTTCACCGTGACTGTCTGGCCGCCGTGCATCTTTTCGTTCGTCCAGTAGTTGTACCAGTCGGTTCCGGCCGGCAGGTAGACCGCGCGCGTCGTAGCGCCTTGTTCCACCACCGGAGCTACCAGCAGCGCCGGCCCAAACATATACTCATCGCGCAGATCGGCAACCTTCGCGTCAGCGGGAAAGTCCATAAACAGCGCCCGCATAAATGGCGCGCCAGTCTCATGCGTAAACCAGCCCAGCGAGTAGGTGTACGGCATCAACTCGTACCGCAGCTTCAGATACTTCTCCAGGATCGGCTGCGCCTGCGGACCATATGTCCACACCTCGTTGAACTTGCGCGTCCCATGCGTCCGCATTGTCGGAAGGAAGGTTCCGTACTGAAACCACCGCACGTAAAGCTCCGGATAGTCGTCGTACCCGCCCACATTCTCGCGAGCGCCCGAAGGGTCGATCAGCGGCGCATGCGCTGGCGTGTGCGGGTGCAGATCCTGCCATCCACCAATATCATTACCCGTATAGGCGATGCCGGAAGCTGCAACGTTCAGCCCCGTCGGAATCTGCCGACGTAACGTATCCCAGGTCGGTGAGATATCCGACGACCAGAAGATCGTGCCGTTCCGTTGTGCTCCAAGGTATGCATCGCGCGACAGGATCAAAGCGCGATGCGTCGAATCCCGCCGCATCCCGTCGTAAATCGCCGCCGTATGAAACAGCGGATACACGTTCAGAAACTGAGTCCCCGGCCCAACGTGGAGGTACGCTCCATCCGGCGGAAGATCCGGCTCCGTCTCATCCGCCCAGAAGTAGTCGAACCCCTTCGACGCAATGTTGTCTTTGATCAAATTCCAGAACCACTTCGCCGCATCCGGATTGGTCGTGTCGATGTCCGACCCCGCCTTGTCGTACGGCAGCCCGTCGACCGGCTTGCCATCGGCATACTGCTCAAACCAGTTGTTATCCTTCACAAAGCTGTAGTAGCGAGACCCCGGCGCAAACCGCGGCCACACGCTGATCATGCTGTCGATATTCTCTGCATGCAACTCCTTGTTCATCGCCGCCGGGTCTGGCCACTTCGCTGGATCGAAGTCGTACTCGCCCATCTTGGTGTAGTAGAACCAGTCGACGACGATCATGTCGATCGGCAGCTTGCGGTCGCGATATCCCTTCGCGACGCCCAGCACCTCTGCCTGCGAGCTATACCGCTGCTTGCACTGGATAAACCCGTAAGCCGCCTTCGGCAGCATCTGGGTCACGCCCGTCAGCAGCCGGTATCCGCCGTAGATCTCATCCGTAGTTTTGCCCGCGATAACGAAGTAGGAAACCCGCTTGCCCAGCGCCGAGGTCCACTTCGTCTGCCCGTCAAAGGCCGGATAAATTGCGGTCGAGGACGGATTGTCCCACACGATTCCGTACCCTTTATTCGTCACGACAAACGGCACGCAGTAGCTAGGCGAAGCGGCGGCAAGGTAGTTCGCCTCACACACAATTGGCCGCTGCCGATGGTCGAGATAGCCTTCCTGGTTTTCGCCCAGCCCGTAGTAGTGTTCGTCATCGGCTGCCCGAAACGACGCTCCAACCGTGTAAAGCGGCAGGTCTTTCGGCTTGATGCCCCGCGTATTCTTCAGTGTGTCGTCCTTCTGGTTCAGCGTCGCCATCTGCCAGCCAGTCATCTCAGCCAGCGCCGACCCATCCGGCAGCGTCACCTGGATATTCGCCCCCGGCACCGATCCAGAGAAGAAGTTCGCCGTATCCGGCAGCTTCCGGTTCGGATCGCGCTTGTACGCGGGTGCCACCGTCACCGTCATCCGCCCGCTGGTGTATGTGTCCGCGCCATTGGCCGCGACGCTATGCGTCCAGCCAGTTGAGTCCGCCTTCGCGACAAACCCATACCCCGGTCCTGCCGTCGCCTCGCTGGCAATCGTGCTCAGCGTCACCCGAACCACGTTCGGAGCGTACGGCTCAACCGTGATGGTCTGTCCGTTGCGTTCGAGCGGCGTCGTCTGTGCTACAGATGGCAAGGCAGTCAGAAAAAGGCTAAAGATAAATCGATTCATTGGACCCTCAGTGACAGTGTAAAAGCAGCCGCATCCACAATACCGCAGCGCCCCAGCTTTGTGGACGAGTGGCAGATATACTCAGACCTTCGGGGGCTGCACGATCGATCACATCGCTATAAACGACCTCCAACGCCGCATCCCCTGGGCGATGGTGCTGCTTCGAGTCGCACTCTGCCCCGCCATCGTCATCGGCGCACGGCGTGGATGGGACGGCAAATGGCTTGGCCTCATCGTTCTGATCGCGCTGGTCGACGACATCTACCACGGCATTCTCGCCCGTCGCTGGAACTGCGACACACCTGCCCTCCGCCGCTCAGACTCCTGGGCCGACACCGTCTTCTACCTCGGCGTCGCCGCATCCCTCTGGGTGCGTGAGCGGCAACTCCTCCGCGGCAACTGGAAGCTGCTCGCTACACTTCTGGGGATGGAGCTCGCCCGCCACCTCTTCGACTGGGCCAAATTCCACCGCGCCGCCAGCTACCACTCCTACCTGGCCAAGGCGTGGGGTCTCGTCATGGGAGTTGCAATCGTCTGCGTCCTCAGCTTCGGCGGACCTCGCTGGCTGGTGTGGGTCTCGATGCTGGTGGGCATCGCCGCTGATGCGGAGGGTTTGGCGATGAGCGTGATCCTGCCGCGCTGGCAGAATGATGTGAAAAATTTGAAGGTGGCGTGGAAGCTGCGGCAGGAGATGCTTTGGGATTAGAAGGTCAGGAGTTGATCGAGTTCGGCTGGGGAGAGCTTGAAGGGATTCACGACATCGACTCCGCTGTAGCGACCGTTGTGTTGCATATCCTCAGAGATCAATGTTGTACATCCCGCGCGCTCGACCGTCGCAATCAACAGCGCATCAAAAAACTGTATGTCGTATCTCTGATAAATCCCCATCGCTGCAAGAAGGTCAGCCTCATTCACGGGGAAGACCTTCATGGACCTCCGCAATATCTGCACGATTCTTCTTGCATCGGCTATCGGAAGCAAGTGCTTTACGGTTGATGCCCTGAAGAATTCATTCAGGCATTGCAGCGAGACGGGACACCCCATATCTGAACAAGTGTCCACCACTCGCTTTGCAATCAAGTGTTTTTGTGCGTCTCGCAAGTCAATCGAGTACACCAGAATATTGGTGTCGCAGGAAATGTCGCTAATCACGATCGTAAAGCTCGTCTCGACCGTTCCACACAATTCCCAGATCGAAACCTTTCGCCGTAATGGCTCGCAATTCCTCGCGAGCAGCACGACGGTCCGCATCGCTGAAAATCTCAGAGCCCTCAGCCTGGAAAGGTACAATCTGCGCCACGGGCCTGCCCGCCTTCACGATTGTCAGGCTCGCCCCGGCTTCCGCTTCGTCGATCAGACCGACGAAGTTTTCGGCAGCTTCCTGTACCTGTACCTGACGCATCGCAGTGTCCTCACCGCAATTCTACGCCCGCCCCTTCGCGCTGATAAACTCATCCCTTATGGATTACAGGTCGGGAAGCCAGATTCGCGAAGACTTTTTGCGCTTTTTCGAAAGCAAGCAGCACCGCCGCGTTCACTCCGCGTCGCTCGTCCCCGCGAACGACCCGACACTGCTCTTCACCAACGCCGGGATGAACCAGTTCAAGGACGTCTTTCTGGGCGCCGAGAAGCGCGGATACACCCGCGCCGTCAGCTCCCAGAAGTGCGTCCGAGCCGGCGGCAAGCACAACGACCTCGAAAACGTCGGCTTCACCCGCCGCCACCACACCTTCTTCGAGATGCTCGGGAACTTCAGCTTCGGCGACTACTTCAAGCGCGAAGCCATCGCCTACGCCTGGGAGCTGATGACCGACCCGAAGGCCGGTTATGGCATGGACCCTTCGCGGCTCTGGGCGACGGTCTACACGGAGGACGACGAGGCGTTTGAACTTTGGGAAAGTCATCTTCCGAAGAGCCGGATTCTCCGGTTTGGC
>JANXWZ010000035.1 GCA_025350865.1 Rhodanobacteraceae bacterium | reverse complement strand
GGAACTGGCGCAACCACGCGCCTGAATCCGGCGCGGAGCGCAATCAACGCACGAGGCAGCTTCGCAACGTCGGAATACAACTCGCTCCAGGTGGAGTTGTCCCGCGCTTTCGCCCACGGAATAACCTTCCGCGCAGCGTATACCTACAGCAAGGATCTCGACAACTCTTCGGAAGTCTTCAATACTTTCAACTCGCCAACGTCTTACCAAGCCGATCTTTCGGCTAGCGGTTTGCGCCAGGAGTGGGGAAACTCGGCCTGGGATCACCGGAACTACTTGGTAGTCTCGTATGTCTGGTCACCCAAGGGTTTCAGGAGCGGAAACTATGCCGGAAATCTAGCACTTGGCGTTTTGACTCGTAACTGGACAATCTCAGGCGTCGAGCGGTTCCAGTCAGGACCGTACAGCACCGTCAACTTCAGCGGTTTCGATAGCAACGGCGACGGAAGCACCGCCAATGATCGCCCGATCATCGGAAATGCTTCTGCACCGTTCAATACTGCGGCAATCGACGCATCCTACCTTGGCGGTACTCAGGGTACGTACTACAGCCTGAATACTTACAACACAACCAGTCCAAAACAGAAGGTCTTGATCGATCCTAGTACGGTGCACTTTGTTGTGCAGCGTGGCCAAAACTTCCTGGGTCAAGAAGTGGGACGAGACACCTTTCTCCAGCCCGGCTATCAACAGCATGATATGGCGATCGAGAAAGGGATAGAAGTTCCACACTTCGAGCACGGACTTCTAACGCTCAGGGCTGAGGCCAACAACATCGGCAATCATAATAACGTCAATCCGCTTGGGGTCAATGCATCGCTGTTCGGTGCGTCGTCTCAGCTAAACCCGGTCATTTCACGGACTGGTGGTGGCCGGGCGCTTGTACTGTGGGCTCAGTTCAAGTTCTGACAGCTAAGTTACCCAGTATCAACGCCAGAAGGCCGGATCCCCACGAAGGTGTCCGGCCTTCAAAGTTTGAGCTTGAGGACAATCAGGATGCGTCAGGGACGCAACCCAAGGGCTACGCCTTTGACGTCTTCTTGGCAATCTTCTTCGCTGCTTTGGCGGGTGCCTTCTTCGCGGGTGCCTTCTTCGCCGGCACTCCTTTAGAGGCGACCTTCTTGGCTGCAACTTTCTTTGCGGCGGCAGGCTTGACAGTCCGGGCCCGGGTTGTGGCGATGAGGGCCTTTAGCTCCGCGCTCAGTTCGGCGACACTGATTGTTGTGGCGGACTTCCTCATGCGCTCCAAGCCGTAGTGGGCGCGCTTCTCGGCGGAGAAGACGTGGACGATAAAGTCGACGTAGTCCATCAGTATCCACTCGCCCTGACGCCGGCCTTCGACCGAGTTGGGGTAGGTTCCGAAGTCGCGTTTCAGGCGCAGCTCGATCTCGTCGGTGATGGCGACGTTCTGACGGTCGTTGGTGCCATTGCAAATCAGGAAGTAGTCAGTGAGGCCGCTTTCGGAGGGGTCGAGGGCAAGGATGCGGATATCCTCCGCCTTCTTGTCTTCACAAGCGGCAGCGGCGGCAAGCAGAAGTTGATAGCTTTCGGTAGAGGGCATGGAGCTCCTTGGGGCAGAGATTAGGGCCCTTGGAACTAGATCAGGATCAGGGCTCAGCCTTTTAAGTATAGATGGTGGTGCTGGATATAGCCCGAAACCTGCGGTGGGAGCAGGTCGGTACACGGCTCGCCGCGGGCAAGGCGTTCGCGTAAATCAGTCGCCGCAACGTCTTCGTGGACATTCTCCAGAACGTGGATGTGGCCTCGCTGGGCCAGCGTCAGGGTCAGGCCGGGCGGGTCCGCGAGCAGGCTGGAGCCAGAGTAGCCGGGTCGGCTGACGACGATCCAGTCGGCAAGCTCAAGCAGCGACTGCGGATCGCGCCACTTTGCCAGCGAAACAAAGCTGTCTGCGCCGACGAGATTGTAGATCTGCGCGTCAGGCATTGCATTGCCTAGGCGGCGCAGCGTGTCGACGGTGTAGTTAGGTAGGCCATCGGGTCGGGGCGCGTCCAGCGTAGAGGGAGTGAAGCGGGGGTCAGTCATGCAGGTGAGCGTGGTCAGCGCCATGCGCTCGTCGAAGGTTGTGCCGGAGGGGTAGGACTTGAGCGGCTGGCGGCCGACTGGCGCAAAGAGAACCTGGTCCAGGGCGAAGCGGTCGGCGGCAGCTTTGGCGATCGCGACGTGGCCACGGTGAGGAGGGTCGAAGGAGCCGCCAAAGAGAGCAATTCGCATTGAGGTCTATAGTGTTCGCTAAGAAAACAGACAACAGTGTTCGCTAAGAAAACAGACAACGACGGAACTAGGAAACGGCGGATAAGAGCGGGATAGGTGGGGAGCTTGGGGTCGTCTCGCTTGATACCTGAGATAGAACAAGCGAAATACTTACGTTCTACGCTGCGCTCACAATGACCTCGTCCTTTTCACTCACTCTTATCCTGTATTTTCCTTTTAATCCTGGTCCCGGTGTTGTCTTGAGCCTATGGGAAGCGGAAGACGAAGCCGGTGCTGACGCTGAGAATGCTTGCCGCGGGAATGCTGGCGGAGACGCCGATGGTCTGGCTGCTGGCGGTGCGCAGGCCGGTGTAGCCAATCTCGACGACGCGGAAGTCGATGTGGTGCTGTGTGGTGTAATCCAGGCCACCGTACAGGCCGTACTCGAACTTCGATACGTGAAGGGTGGTGCGTGGCGCACGCGAGGTTCCGGCCCCGATAACGGGCTCGAGATACGGCTTCCAGTTGTTGTTGAACGGTTTGCCAGAGATGCGAACGCCGATGAGGAAGTTATTCAGCAAAGCGTCGTTGCCATGCAGCACCGAGTCGCGCACGTCGAGGCCAGCTTTGAAGCTGTACGGGGTCTTGAAGTCGTGGTACAGGCCCATGTTGACGCCGTAAAACATGCGGGAGGTGACGCCGTCGCCGAGGAAGGCGAAGGTCCCATGGTCAGCGGTCGAGATGCTGATGCGCTGCGCGATCGGGTTCAGGTAAAGGCCGGTCTGGGCGTGGAGGGCGATTGGGGCAACTGCAACTGCAAGGGCAACGATGAAAGACCGCAACTTCATGGGCAACATGACCTCGAACTTGTATGGCAAAGATGGGACGACAAAAGGCGCGTAAACGTATGACTCCAACGATAACGTGACGTAACGCGGAAAGATACGCCCCGCCAGGCAAGATTAGTGCTTGCGCCCCTTGGCGGAGCTGGCGAGCGGCGGATAAGCCGGCTTGCGCTTCTTCTTCGGAGCGTCGTCGACGGCAATCGGCGCTGCGCGATGTTTCAGGACGAGCTCGGCAACGGCGAACTTCAACCGCTCAATCCCTTCGCCGGAGACTGCCGAAATCTCGAAGAGCGGGAGCTTGCGGCGTTTGGCGGAGGCCCGCAACTTCTTCAGCTTGTCTGGATTGGCGACATCGATCTTCGCGGCAACGAGGATGGTCGGCTTGGCCGAGAGCGCGGGGTCAAACGAGCGGAGTTCCTCGGTGATGACCTTGAAGTCTTCGACCGGGTCCTCGCGGCCGGAGCCGTCGGAGACGTCGACCAGATGGACGATCACGCTGGTGCGCTCGATGTGCTTCAGGAACTGAATCCCGAGGCCCGCGCCGAGGTGTGCGCCTTCGATCAGGCCCGGCAGGTCGGCGATGGTGAAGCTGAGCTCGTAGGGGAACTCGCCCACGGAGACCACGCCGAGGTTGGGTTCGAGCGTGGTGAAGGCGTAGTTGGCAACCTTGGGGCGGGCGGCGGAAAGGACCGAGATCAGGGTCGACTTGCCGACGTTGGGGTAGCCAACCAGGCCGGCATCGGCGAGCAGCCGGAGTTCCAGGCGGTAATTGCGTTCTTCCCCGGAGCGGCCGAGTTCGTGCTCGCGCGGCGCCTGGTGGGTGCTGGT
The DNA here is from genome assembly GCA_025350865.1 of Rhodanobacteraceae bacterium. Classification (GTDB taxonomy): domain Bacteria; phylum Acidobacteriota; class Terriglobia; order Terriglobales; family Acidobacteriaceae; genus Edaphobacter. The sequence goes on along the minus strand of JANXWZ010000035.1, from coordinate 4,718 downwards.
GGCAAAGTGCTGGTTGCCGCGTCCGCCGCGTCCGCCGCGAGCGATGACGATCTGGTCGTTGGGCCGGACAAAGTCGTGGATCTGCTCGCCGGTTACGTCGTCGTACAGGATGGTTCCGACCGGGACTTTGAGGATGGTCGGCTCGCCGGAGTAGCCCGAGCAGTTGGAGCCCAGCCCGTGGCCGCCTCGCTGCGACTTGTGTTCCGGGTTGAAACGGAAGTGGACGAGGGTATTGTGGCTGAGCGACGCTTCCATCAGGATGTCGCCGCCGTGGCCTCCGTCGCCGCCGGATGGGCCGCCCTTGGGCACGAACTTCTCTCGGCGGAAAGCCATGCAACCGTTGCCGCCGTCGCCGGCTTTGATTCGAATTCGTGCTTCATCAATAAACATTGCTGTTCTGAGTGTAAATCAACAGGATTTCCGCCAAACTTGCTGGCGTCCCCGCCGGAAATGGGTCGACAGGATTGGACACTCGCCGTTGGCTTAATTCATCCCTCCGTTACACAATTGTGAGACTCTACCCCTAGACGGAGAGCACTCAGGGCAGCACGATAGGCGTCCACCATGCCCAGTACTTCGTACGTTTTCACCATTCCAGGAGATCCAGATGAACGCTAAAAACTTTACGCGGCTTGCACTTTCCGTGTGCCTGTTGGCCGGTGCCGGTGTCTATGCAACTGCCCAGTCCGCCGTTGACGGTGCAATCGGCGGCACGGTGGAAGACAAGACCGGTGCAGTCATTCCGAACGCAAACGTCACGATCCACTCGAACGACACGAACGCCGAACAGAAGGTGACGGCAGACGGCTCAGGTTTCTTCCGCGTCATCCACCTTGCGCCCGGCGGCTATACGGTCAGCGTTGAAGCACCCGGATTCCAGAAATTCAACACCACCGGCGTTGCCGTTGCAGTCGGAACGCTGACCGACCCGCATGCCCGCCTGACGGTAGGTTCCGGGGCCGGCGAGACGGTCGACGTAACCAGCGAAGCTCCGGCGATCAACACCACGTCGAACGATTTCGCCAACACGGTAGACCAAAAGGTTTTGGAAGATCTGCCCGTGAACAACTACCGCTGGTCGGCCTATGCGCTGCTGACCCCGGGTGTTGTGGAAGGCGGCGGATTTGGCCTGCTCAGCTTCCGCGGCCAGTCGACGCTGCTGAACAACGTGACCTTCGACGGTGCGGATGACAACCAGGCCTTCTTCTCTGAAGAGCGTGGCCGTACCCGCGTTGGATACTCGACCGCGAAGGCGTCGATCCAGGAGTTCCAGGTAAACACCTCGAACTACTCCGTGGAATATGGCCGTTCGGCTGGTGGCGTCGTGAATGCTGTGACCAAGAGCGGAACAAATAAATTCCACGGTGAGGCGTACTTCTTCGATCGCGATGCAGGTTGGGGCGCGAAGAATCCCTTCACCACCATTGCCTCGCAGACCTTGCCCGGCGTCTATACCAATAACGTCTTCAAGCCGAAGGATTGGCGCATGCAGACCGGTATCGGCATCGGCGGCCCAATCATTAAGGATAAGGTCTTCTTCTACTTCGCCTTCGATAAGTTCCTGCGCAACTTCCCAGGCATCGCGGCACCTTCCAGCCCTACCATCTTCTACCAGACCGTCCCGACCGTCGGTCCGGCAAGCGCCAGCACCCCGGCGGCACCTTGCACCGGCGCAAACGCAAACCAGGGTGGCACGGCTGGCGCGGCTGGCGCAGTCTGCCAGATCGCGGCAAATCTGAACGGCGCGGCGTTTACCAATGCCGTGACCGGCCAGACCGGCACCAATCCACTGGCTCTGACCGCTGTTACCGCCGCACAATACACCGCCGCATACAACACCTACACCAGCGGTATCGCCGGGTTGAACACCATGTTCGGCACCACGCCCCGCACGGGCGACCAGGACATCTTCTTTCCCAAGGTGGACTGGCAGATCAACGGCAAGCATCACGCGACGTTTGAGCTGAACCGTCTCCGCTGGACCTCGCCGGCTGGTATTCAGACCAGCACCTCGGCTCTGGCCTACGGTACCTCCAGCTTCGGCGATGACTACGTCAAGGATACGTTCCTCATTGCCAAGCTGGACTCACAGCTGACGACGCGGCTCTCCAACGAAATCCGCTATCAGTATGGGCGTGACTTCGAATACGAGTTCAACCAGACGCCGACTGCTTACGAGAACTCGGTTCTGCTGAATCCCACCGGTTACAAGAACCCGTACCAGATTCCTCCTTCTGTATCGATTGCCAATGCCTTCGGCAACAACTTCGGAACGGCAACCTTCCTCAATCGGCCCCACTATCCTGATGAGCGCCGCTTTCAGATTTCGGACACCGTCAACCTGGTGCGCGGCAATCACAACCTGAAGTTCGGTATCGACTACCTGCACACGAACGACCTGAGCGAGAACCTGCAGAATCAATACGCTTCGTTTTCCTATGGCGGCGGCAACTACCTCGGCCTGGCGCAGTACCTTACCGACTTCACCCGGCCGAACGCCTGCGCCAGCGCAACTCAATGCTATACGGGATTCACGCAAGGCTTTGGTCCCCTCGGCTTCGAGCTGCGCACGGCTGATTACGGTGGCTTTGCGCAGGACGAGTGGAAAGTGACCCCCCGGCTTTCCCTTACTCTGGGCGTTCGCTACGAGTACGAACAACTGCCGGCACCGCAAATCCCCAACGTCACTGCGGAGTTGGCACGTCCGTTCGTACACGGTTCGACCAATGCGTTCCCGGACAATCGCACCAACTTTGGCCCACGTGTCGGTTTCGCATGGGATGTCTACGGCACGGGCAAGACGGTGGTCCGCGGCGGCTACGGCGAGTTCTTTGCCCGGCTGATCAACTCGACCATCTACAACGCCATCTCAACGACCGGCAACAACCTCGGCCAGTTGCAGATTTCGAACGGTTCAAGCGCGACACTGCTGGGAACGAATACCGTCACCAATAAGCAGGTGTACGACCCCAACTTCCCGCAGATCATCTCTCCGACCGGGTTTATCCCGTCCGGTTCGACGTCAGTGGTTTACTTCGACCAGAACTTCAAGCTGCCTGAAATTCATCAGGCAGACCTGAGTGTGGAGCAGGACCTCGGCTGGAACACCACATTGGGCGTAACCTGGCTGGGAGCATTCGGACGGCGTCTTCCCAACTTCGTTGATACCAACCTGCCCCCGGCTACCGATTCGATCTCGTACACGGTAGGCGCGGGCGGTCCGCTTGCGGCGGGTACGGTCATCAAGCTTCCGTACTACCGCCGCTTGGTTGTGGGTGGAACCCCAAACTGCGTGATTACCGCGCCCTCGACGACCTGTAACGGTCGTCCTGATTCGCGGTACGGCGCAACGACGGACATCTTCTCGGGGGTCAACTCGAACTACGAGGCGCTGGTGGTGCAGGTCAAGCACCAGGCAACGCGTGGGCTGATGTTCAGCGCCAACTACACCTGGTCGCACGCTTTGGACTATGGCGAAAACAACACCACGTTCAGCTCGACTAACCTGTTGGTCGACCCTGCAAACTTGCGTGCCGACTACGGAAACTCGAACCAGAACATTCCGAACCGGCTGGTGGCGTACGCGGTCTACAACACGCCCTCGCACTTCAAAGGTCTGTGGGCGTACCTGCTGAACAACTATGAGATTTCACCGAGCTTCTCCGGCCAGAGCGGCGCGCCGTATTCGGCGGGAATCTCAGGTAGCTCGGCGAACGCGATTCTGGGCAGCGGCAATCTTTCGGCCGGCAATTTTGCTGCGGCATCAGGCGGCATCAACGGTTCGGGCGGCGCGGCACGTATTCCGGGCTACAACCGGAACACGTTCCACTATCGCCGTGAACTGCTGCTCGATCTCCGTTTCTCGAAGCGCTTCGAGGTCAGGGATGGTGTAAACGTTGAGCTTCTCGCCGAGTCGTTCAACATCTTCAACCACCTCAACCAGACCGGCGTTGGCAGCACCTCGGCCTACACGCTGGGCGCGGGTTCTGCTACGACGCCGAATACGCTTACCTTCAACACACCGTTTGCGACCTTCAACCCGCAGACGTTCACGGGAAGCGCAAACAGCAATTTCATCTACACGCCACGGCAGGTTCAGCTGGGCGCTCGGGTGCAGTTCTAACTACGAAGGGCACTACGCACCGGCGGCGACTGCTTCGGCGGTCGCCGCCTTTTTGTGCCGCTTCCATTTCCGGGCCGACTAGCGTAGTCTCCGCTTTATCGCCTCCAGTCGGGAGCATCATGGTTTCGTTCCGCCGCCCAGAGCTACTTGCGGCAATAACCCGTGGCTTGTTGTGCCGCAGGAAACTGCGGATACACGTCGCGGTATGGATGGGACTGCAGGCATGGGCATCGTTATCCGCACAGTCCCCCGTCTATGGAGTGGTTCAGGGTGTGGTGGTTGCGGCAAGCGGAAAGCCGGTTGCGGGAGCCCCAATTCTCGTCAGATCGACCGACGGTGTGGTGCGCCGCGACGCAAGGTCCGGTGCTGACGGGCAATTTTCTCTGATCGGGTTGGAACCGGGGCACTACGGGATTTCCGTCGAATTGGGGTTGCGCGGCTCCATGTTGCCTGTCCGGATCGACGTGAGGGCGGCAGAAACCACAGACGTCAGGGTTTCGCTCACGATCTCCGGGCCGGTAGTTGAAGCGACCCGCCCCACGGAAGCAGAGTCGAACCCGGACGAGAACGGCGATGGCCTCGAGAGTGCGCGGGG
>JANXWZ010000005.1 GCA_025350865.1 Rhodanobacteraceae bacterium | reverse complement strand
GGCCTTCAGGCTCGCCGAAAATGCGGAACCAGTGTACTGCGCGAGTACAAATCCCACATGTGGCGCCCGGTCGAACGGCCTCTGTCCAACCAACGCGGTTGTCGCTCCAATCGCGACGCCGGGCAGGTTCGGATTCGTCACACCTACCGCTCCCGACCGCTCCACCAGCGATGCAACGAAGGTGTATCCGCCCGCAATCAGCATGCGAGCCGACGGCTGCCACCGAACCTCGCTCTCCAAACCCTGCGCCCGGTACGCCAGCGCGTTCCCAAGCCGCGCGACGCCCGGAGCCGCCACACCCAGGATCTCGGTTTCATGGGAATACTGCCCGTGGAAATACGTCGTCCGCAGACTCAACGTCTTGGACAGAATATTCTGCTCGACTCCTAAAGCGAGAGTCCGCGACCTCGGGCTCGTGAGTGCCCCTAAGCGTGCCGTCTCAATAGTCGACAACTCCCGCGCGCCGGTGGCCGCCGTGAAGTGCAGGCTCGTCCCGCGAAACCTGCGCACTCCTGGTCGTACGGGAACATATTTCACCCCAAGACGCGGCCCGCCCTGCAACCCAGTGTCCGCCGCCCGATCCAGAAAGCCTGAAGCGTCATAGAAGACCCGCTCCTTCAGCTCGCCGCTCAACGCCAGCGCGAACGCCAGATGATTGCGGCTCAGTCTCGTGCCAGCCCCGGCAAGCAGGTCCGCACCACGGTCATCCACGTAGCGGGCAGTCCCGACCGCGTTCAGCCACGGCCTCCGGCGATAGTCCGTCTGCCATCCATATTCATCGCGATTCGTCACCGAGTCTTGACGCGCCGGAGCGGCTAAAAATGTGGCGATTCCCGAAGCCGAATAGCCATTGGCCCCCTTAATAGTCACGGGCACGCCCGTCACCGGCGTGGAGAAATGAAAAGCCTCGGCACGCTCCCGCACCAAACCGTAACGCAGCGCGTTATGCCATCCGCCAGCCGTGCGCGTCTGAAAAGTCAGCCCACCGATAAGATTCTGGCTCGCCAGCTTCGACTTTGGTGCAACCCCATAGAACCCATACGGCGAAGCGATCGGCCCCGCACCCACGTCATTCCGCAGCGTCGCCCGCAGGCTCGTATTCCCCGAGATGAAGTAGCCAAGGTTTGCGGCCTCCGTCACTTGATGAATCCGCTCCGCCGGCAGGTCGTTGTCAGTGTCGAACCGCGCAAACTCCAGTAGCGCATCCGACCGCAAGTGAACCACCGACAGGACGCCGTCATTCCGCTGCGTCGACAGGTTTCCTGCATCGGCGGTAATCGTCAACACCGGATGCATCGTCGAGGCTACAGGAGTCGCCGCGTCCAATACCCCGGCCCCCGCATCGAGTCCGTAAAACGGATTGGCCCCGCCCACAAGCCCAATCGCTGGCCGCGATGCCAGAGCCGCCAGCCCTGCCGTCGCCAGTGTAGCAACGTCATACCCGCCGCCCAACCGCTCTGCCGAGACGCCATCCACCACGGTTTTACCGACCGGTGCCCCGCGCACAAACAGCGTCGCCGGAGTTCCGATTTGCCCGAGCTGCACTATTGACACTCCAGCCAGCGGCCGCAGTTCCGGAAGTACCTGCGCATGGGTCAGCAGCGAATCCGCCGGAATCTGAGTTGGCTCCTCTACCTGCTGTTTCAGTGGGAGCGGAACGCCGCCCACCGCCGACCACTGCGGCGTGATCTCGCCAGCATTCAACGCCACATCCATCATCAGCACGTCGCTGCGGCCGCCGTAGAACGCGTCCCCGATCTGCGGTGCATAGTGCAGCGTGTTGACCGACGGCGACGTCAGCAGCAAAAAGCGTCCACCATAGCCGGACAGCAGCTCAAACGCCCCGTCCGTCCCTGTAATCGTATCGGCGGCATTCCGAGGCCCACCCGACAGCAGAATCAGCTGAACCCGCGCCCCCGGCAGCGGCTGCCCCAGCGCATTGGTCACCCGGCCCCGCACGACGACTGCACGCGCCGGTATCAGGCACCCGAGCAGCAGCAGTAACAGCAAAAGCCTAAGTCGCATCCTCCTAGCATAGCCGCCTAAGGCAGCAGCAGGAGTTTCCCAGTTGTATGCCGCCCCTCAAGTTCCCGATGAGCCTGCGCCGCATCCTCCAGCCGATAGGTATGCCCAACGCGGACATCCAGGCCGCCCTCCGCCACCAGACCGAAGATATCGCCTGCTCTCGACTCAAGGTCCGCACGGGTCGCCACATAGTCCTTCAACGTAGGCCGCGTCACATACAACGATCCCATCGTCGACAGACGAATCAGGTCGAACGGCGGAACCGGCCCCGACGCTCCGCCAAACAACACCAGCATCCCACGCGGCTTCAGACACTTCAGCGAGCTTTCAAACGTGCTCTTGCCCACCGAGTCATACACCACCGGGAGACCCTCACCGTTGGTGATCTCTTTCACCCGTTCGACCAGATCTTCACGCGTGTACATCACCACCTCGTCCGCGCCCGCGCCCCTGGCCAAGGCCGCCTTGTCATCGGTCGAGACCGTCGTAATCACCTTCGCCCCTAGTCGCTTTGCAAGCTGAATCGCCAGCAACCCCGTGCCACCTGCTCCTGCGTGAATCAGGATCGTCTCGCCTGCCAGCACCGGGAACGTCGCATGCAGCAGATAGTGGGCTGTCATCCCCTGCAGCAACGCGGCACACGCTTGCTGAGTGGTAACGCCGTCGGGAATTTTGATCGCGCGCGCGGCCGGTGCGACTGCTAGCGTTGCGTACGTCCCCGGAACCCCACACCAGGCGACCCGGTCTCCCACGGCAAATCCACTAACGCCCGACCCCAGAGCCTCAACTACACCAGCCGCCTCCTGCCCCAGCGTATACGGCAGCGCCGCCGGGTACCGGCCCTCGCGGAAGTAGGTGTCGATAAAGTTCACGCCCGCCGCTTCCACGCGAATCAGCAACTCGCCATCTTTAGCGATCGGGTCGGCAACTTCGTTGAACCGCAGGACGTCAGGACCACCAGTTTCCAGAATCTGAATAGCTCGCATAATTCTGAATGCTATCGCAATCGCGTCAACTCAGGAGAAGCGAGAGTGCGAAGATTTCGCTATCATCGCATCATCCCGCACCATTCCATCGGAGCCTACCCGAGTGAAGATCGCCGCCACACTTTTTCTTCTTGCCATCACCGCGTTGCCGGCAGCCGCCCAATCGCCCGACGCCGCCCGCTATGCAGCCCAGGCCGCACGCGTCACCATCGTCCGTGACGACTGGGGCATCGCCCACATCCATGGCCACTCCGATGCCGACGCCGTCTTTGGCATGATCTACGCCCAGTGCGAGGACGACTTCAACCGCGTCGAGTCCAACTACCTCACGTCACTCGGTCGCACCGCCGAGGCCGGGGGCGAAAAGGCCATCTGGCAGGATCTCCGCCAACGTCTCTTTATCGATCCCGTCGACCTGAAAAAGGATTACGCCGACAGCCCCAAATGGCTTCAAGCGCTGATGAACGCCTGGGCAGACGGCATCAACTTCTACCTGCTCAAACACCCCGACGTCCGCGCCAAGGTAATCACCCACTTCGAGCCCTGGATGGCCCTCTCCTTCACGGAAGGATCCATCGGCGGCGACATCGAACGAGTCAATCTCCGCCAGCTCGAAGCCTTCTACAGCAAGCCAGCCATGGCTTCCCTGTGGGTGCCCCATGTTCGCGAAGCGGCCATGGGCTTACTCGCTGCATCCGACGCCAACCTCGAACACTACCTCGCCAACACCTCCGGCGGAACCGAACCCAGCGGCTCCAACGGAATCGCCATTGCCCCTGCTAACACAACGAACCACCACTCTCTGTTACTCATCAATCCCCACACCAGTTTCTTCTTCCGCAGCGAGTTGCAAATGGTCTCAGACGAAGGCCTGAATACCTATGGAGCAGTAACCTGGGGACAGTTCTTCATCTACCAGGGCTTCAACGATCGTGCCGGCTGGATGCACACCTCGAGCGGCGTCGACGCCGTTGACGAGTTCCTCGAAACCGTGTCCGGCCCCGCGCCGTTCAAATACAAATACGGCAACGAAACCAGGCCATTCACCACCAAACAGATCACCATCAGCTACAAAACTCCCAGTGGCAAGGCCGACCGGACCTTTACCGCCTACTACACCACTCACGGCCCCGTAACTCATCAGGAAGGCGGCGACTGGGTCACCATGAAATTGATGAATATTCCCATCCCCGCACTGGAGCAGAGCTATCTCCGCACCAAGGCCCGGAGTTACAAGGAATACCTCAAAACAATGGAGCTGAAGGCAAATTCCTCGAATAACACGATATTCGCCGATGCCGATGGAGATATCGCTTACTGGCACGGCAACTTCATCCCCAAACGCGACACAAAGTTCGACTTCACCAGACCGGTTCTGGGCGACAACCCCGCCACCGACTGGAAGGCATTGATGACCGTCGACGAGGTCCCGCACCTCTTCAACCCAAAATCCGGCTATTTGTTCAACGTCAACAACGCGCCCTGGTGGGGAGCCGGCGAGTCCAGCCTGAAGCGGTCCGACTTCCCCGTCTACGTTGAGATGGGCAACGAATCCGCACGCGGTCTCCACGCCATCCGGGTCTTGAAGGACAAGAAAGACTTCACCCTCGACTCGCTCCTCAGCGCCGCCTTCGACAGCTATCTGCCGTGGTTCGACCAGCCCATCCCCGCGCTGTTTGCAGCCTACGACGCTCTTCCTGCGGATAGCCCCGCTAAGGCCAGCCTAGCCGACCCGGTCGCCCAACTCCGAGCGTGGGATCATCGGTGGTCCGCATCCTCCATACCCACCTCAATCGCGGTCTATTGGGGGACAGAGATACAGCGGACATTCGGCTCTAACGCACGCGCGGCCCATATCCCCACCGAAGAGTTCGCCTCCAAGCCCAGCTCCGCCAAGCAACTGCTCGACACACTGCGATCCGCCACCGACAAACTGACCGCAGACTTTGGCACATGGAAGATCCAATGGGGATCCATCAACCGCTTCCAGCGCCTCACCGGCGACATCGTTCAACCCTTCGACGACGCCGGAGCCAGCATCCCCGTGCCATTCACCTCATCCACATGGGGCTCGCTAGCCAGCTTTGGCGCACGCCAGTATCCCGACACCAAACGCTGGTACGGCACCAGCGGAAACAGCTTCGTAGCAGTCGTTGAGTTTGGCGACAAAGTCCAAGCCCGCGCGGTCACTGCTGGTGGCGAGTCCGGTCATCCAGGGTCACCGCACTTCAACGACGAAGCCACCCGCTACGCCGACGGCAATCTCCGCGACGTCTACTTCTACCCGGAACAACTCAAAGGCCACACCGAGAAGACTTACCATCCGGGCGACTAGGCCGGATACCACCACTACACGTTTGCCTCTACGGGCAAAAAGCAGATTCCTACGGAATGACAGAAATACTTGTTTGTCATTCCGTAGGAATCTGCTTCTGTCTTTTCAATTCGTGACCCGCTTACACGTTGAACTTGAAGAACAGAATATCCCCGTCCCGCACGGTATATTCCTTGCCTTCCGACTTCAGCAGCCCAGCCTCTTTCACTGCCTGCTCGCTTCCCAGCCGGAACAAGTCGTCGCAGTGGTACGCATCAGCCTTGATAAACCCGCGCTCAAAATCCGAGTGGATCACCCCCGCCGCCCCCGGCGCCTTGGTCCCACGCTTGATCGTCCAGGCCCGAACCTCCTGCACGCCGCTCGTAAAATAAGTAATCAGCCCCAGCAGCCGATACGCCGCGTGAATCAGCCGATTCAAACCCGGCTCTTCCAACCCCGCAGCCTCCAAAAATTCCGCCCTCTCCGAAAGCTCAAGCTGCGCGATTTCAGCCTCCATCGCGCCGCAAATCCGCACCACGCCAGAGCCATCTTCCGCGGCCCGCTGCTCCACCAGCTTCGTATATTCGTTGCCGTCGGCGATGCCCGCCTCGTCTACATTGGCGACATACAGCATGGGCTTCATGGTGATCAGAAACAGATCCCGCGCCACCAGCTTCTCATCGTCTTCCAGCTCCGTCACCCGGGCAGGCTTGCCCGCATTCAGCACCGCCTGCAGCTTCTGGATCGCCGCCCATTCAGACTTCTGCGCTGCGGTCGCAGACTGCGACTTCGCAGCCTTTTCAGACTTCGCAGCGCGCTTGTCGACCGTCTCCATATCCGCTAGCAGCAGTTCGGTGTTGATCACGTCGATGTCGTCCAACGGCGACACCTTCCCCGCGACGTGGATCACCTCATCGTCGTGGAAGCACCGGACCACATGCAGAATCGCGTCAGTCTGGCGAATGTGCGACAGAAACTGGTTCCCCAGCCCTTCCCCTTTGCTCGCGCCTTCAACGATTCCGGCGATGTCCACAAACTCCATCGTTGTGGGGACAATCGAGTTCGGCTTAACCATCGTCACGATGCGATCCATGCGCGCATCCGGCACCTGCACCACGCCGACGTTCGGATCGATGGTGCAGAAAGGGTAGTTCGCCGCCTGCGCCTTCGCACTGGTCAACGCATTGAAAATGGTGCTCTTGCCAACATTTGGCAAACCGACAATTCCGACATTCAAGGGCATACGTCTAGTTTCTCATGTCGAAGGGCACGAACGAAAGCAAGGCGTAACGGGGATAGAAGGGGATAAACTGCGGGATAAGAACAAGTTCAAAAAGAGCAACGCATCCATGGGAGATCATTCGTGACGACGCCAGCGACTATTGATGACTTGGTGCGCTTTCTCGACCGCCTGAAGGCCGCGAACATTCACTACGCCTTGTCCGATCCGACTACTGGCGCGATCATGGTTGAAGTTGCCGTGCCCGGTGAGCGCTGGGAGATAGAGTTTCATGCGAACGGAACGATTGGAGTCGAGATATTTATGAGCGAGGGTGGAATTCAAGGATCCGACCGCTTGGACAGCCTGTTCGAACGTTTTTCAGATTAGGCACGGCTGGAGAATTCCCCTCTTATCCCGCCTTTATCCCTTTGATCCCCGTTACGCTTTGCTTTTGCCCTTAATGCAGCAGCGTCTCTTCGCTCCGCAGCCTCAGCACCCGGTCCACCGCATACGGCGCTCTTCTATCCGACGAGTGGAAGTGCCTCACCTGCAGCTCACCCAGCAGCCCGATCCCCATCATCTGAATCCCACCCAGGATCAGCACGCTCGACAGCGAAAACAGCGGTGCGTGGTCGGTATGCACGTCGCCGTGGGTAATCAGCTTCAGCAGCAGCAGCCACGTCGCAATCGCCCCGCCCGACACCATGCCCACCGCGCCGATCGACCCAAAGAAATGCAGTGGTCGCGTCATGTACTTCAGCAGAAACCGAATTGTCAGCAGGTCGAACACCACGCGAAACGTCCGTGAAATCCCATAGTGCGACTTGCCCGCCACCCGCTTCGGGTTTGAAATCGGCACCTCGCAGATGCTTGCGCCATACCAGCTCGCCAGCGCTGGAATAAACCGGTGCATCTCGCCATACAGCGGTATCGACTGGATGATATCTCGCCGATACGCCTTGAAGGTCGTACCGAAATCGTGAATCGGAACCCCGGACAGCGCAGCCATCAGCGCGTTCGCCAGCGCCGACGGAATCCGCCGCAGCAGAAAATTGTCGCCGCGCTCCGAGCGCCATCCGGATACCACATCGTAGCCCTCTTCCAGCTTCGCCATAAACAGGGGAACTTCCAGCGGATCATGCTGCAGGTCGCCGTCCATGGCGATCACGTACTCGCCCTGGGCGTGGTCGAAGCCGGCCGCCAGCGCGCTCGTCTGGCCGAAGTTCCGACGCAGCTTGATCACCATCACCCGAGAATCGACCGCCGCAATCTCTTCCAGCAGGCGGTAGGTCCGGTCGCGTGATCCATCGTCGACAAACACCAGCTCAAACGTGTCGCGCCCCTCCGCCATCACGTTCTCCATCACCGCCTTCAGGCGGTCGTACAACGCCGTCACGTTCTCTTCCTCATTGTGAAACGGCACGACGATGGAGTATTTCAGCACCCTTCCATGATAAGCCAAGCTGAGCCCGGTTTCACGGGTGGCGAAATAGTCAACAGCCAAATCGCGAGTTTCACTCGACGGTCGGTTTGCCGTAGGGGATAGTTGGTAGAGAGTGCACTAACAATGGGGCAGCGAATCCACTTCGCTCGCCCCGAACCGAGCGCGATGCCCACGGAAAAGGGCACATGCGATGGAGGATTTCGATGGGTTCTAAAATTTTCTGGTTCTGCATTTTCGTGGCGATGTGCGTCGGTGGGTACTTTATCTACGACCACATCCACCAGGAAAAGCTGATGACGAACGGCGATGTCACTTGCATCGGCTGCATGTCCCCGGAGGCGAGCGCGCGCTTTGCCAAGGAGAACTCCGGCGAGACCGCCGACGGACAGAGTGAGCACAAGATCCGCACCGCTCGCGAGGAAAATGCAGCCGGGAATCCTGAGGGCGCGGTTGCTGCGGGTCAGGTCGCTCCACAACCGGCTGCGGCTCCCACAGCGGCTCAAACTGCTCCAGCCCCCGTCGTAGCCGCCGCACCGGTACCAACCCCTGCGGCTCAGCCAGCGATGGCCGCCAGGACCTACACCACCAGCACCGGCCCCGCTCCTGCAAGCCTCCCGGCGCGCGACAGCATCGCACCCAACCCGTCCAATGAAGTCCGCTTCTCCGGCACCGGCAACTACCAGTGGTACCGCCAGGGTAATCTCACATGGCGCGTCGACACGGTAAGCGGCCGAAGCTGTATCGACTACGCCACGCTCGAAGAGTGGCGCAAGCAAATCGTCTCCAGCCACGGCTGCGGCCGCGGCGCTTAGTTTTCCCAAGGGAAAGACGGGGCTCCTCACCCACCCGCGAGGGTGGGTTATTTTTTGCAGCCCCCCTGAGAGCATAGAAAAGCCCCGGCAACCCGCCGGGGCTTTCGCACTTCCGTTCCCTGCAAAACCTACGTTTGCTGCACCGGCTTCCGGCCCGACGAACGCAGCCAGAATCCAAACATCAACAGCATCGCGCCGATCGCGCCAAACAGCGGCAGGTTGGTTCCTGCGGCTGGCATATCGTCAGCCGACGCGGTCTTCGCCACCAGTAGCGCACCAGCCATAGCCGGAGTCGCAGCGGCGCTCGTGGCATCCGCTTCGCCGGTGGTCACAATCGTTACTTCGACCATCATGTCCGGCTTCAGTTCAGCGACCTTTAGCGACTTGCCATCGACCATGAAGGTCGTACCAGTCGGCACCGCCAGTTCCTTGACGCCTTCGCTGAGCAGCAGCGTCACACCATCGGGCGGCGTCACCGCATACACCTTGCCTTTGACGACGGAGACCCCTGAAACGATCTTGGGATCGAAACCGGTGACGATCGGGGCCGTGATCTTCGCGCCGGGCTTCAACTCCGACAGCGAAACCTGCTTGCCCCCCGAGGCGAATTTGACGCCCGACGGCACGGTGAAGTTGAGCAATTTACCATCGGCAGACTTGACGACCAGATCGTCTCCGCCAACATACACCACGGTCGAGCTCGCACCGGACGAGAGCTTGGCTTGTGCAAGCGCAGGAAGGGTAGCCGAAACCGCAAGAAGGAGGGCGGTAGCTAGTCTGAGGCGGGAAGGCGTCTGCATCGTCAATCTCCTAATTTAGAGGGAATAGGCTTGATTGTACTTCGAATCCGCGCCAACAAAAGCGGAAAACGCACTTTCTCTCCGCCGCTACGGAACAAGCACGGCCTGAACGACATAGCGTTGCGGCGCCGTTCCGATATAGCGGAACGGGTAGCAAGTCACGAGCGTCAACTCCGAATCGCTGGTGGCTTGCAGCACGGCAGTATCCGACGGCATCACAATCGAAATAGTTCGGATCACGTAACGCTCGGGCTTCGCGATGTCCGCCCCGGGCTGCATCTCGATCACATCACCCACAGCCACATCTTTCAGTCCCCGGAAGAACCCGTCGCGATGGCCAGCCACTCCGACGTTTCCCACGGCTCCTGGCATTGCCGTCCCAGGAATGTGACCGATCCCCCGATTCAGAGTGAGAGCATCGTCCCCTTCCAGCACTGGAACTTCCAGTCCAATTTTGGGAATCCTCAGCACCGCTTCCGGCGGCGGAAACTTGACCAGCAAAGCCTGCTGGTAGGCGCGAATCCTGGCCGAATCCCACTGCCGGTTCGATGCACTCTGAGCCCGAAACCGGGCCACCGCAAGGTGCGACATGGCCGAACCATAAACGGTCGGAACCGCATACATGCCGAGCAGCAACAACCCGGCGACCACCAGCCCGCTGCCGATTTTTCGCCGCCAGTCCATGCTGAATTCGATCCTACCAAACGCTACTTAGTAATGGGTGTGATTCGCAACGGTCTTTCTGTATTCAGCATCGCGCTTCACGCTCTTCGCCACAACATCGGCGTTCGCGTACACGCGCAACGTTCCACCATCGAGCGTAATCACTTGCTCCGCGCCGGTGTGGTCGAAGTCGAACATGTGGTAAACCTCGCCCTTGAAGAACTCCGTTGCGCCCCCGTCCGGTTCCAGCTTGAAGCGGAACCAGAAGTAGGTTCGCTTGCCCGTCCCGTACCAGTCCCCACGCACGAAATTTGGATTTCCGTTGAGCGGATGCGCAGGCCACTTTTCTAGTAGTCGTCCCTGCGCATCGAACCAATACAGTTGCGCCCCTAACCCGCCGCCAACCTGAATCTGGCCCGGCACTGGCTGCGGCCTAACACCTCCCACCGGACGAGGTACGGGAGGACCATACGTCCGACCATTCGTTACCACCTGCGGCGTTTTCGAACCGGCAAGAATGTATCCCGCAGTAATCTGCTGCGTGTGATCGCTCAGGTTGTGCCACAGGATCGCACCGGTCTGCGCGTTGTACATCAGCGAACCTACATCGCTCTGGCCAACCAGTAACTCCGGCTTACCATCTCCATTGTTGTCGAAGAACTCCATGGCATCCATGTGGTCATTGTTCTTTTCAAAGTATTTCGAGTTATTCCAAACCTCATTCCCTTTTGCGTCCAGGCATAAATGCGATATGACCACCTCGTCGACGCCGTCACCATTAACATCCCACGGGTAGATGTAATGGCCGAAGTAATCTTTGTCGCGGTGCTCGGCATGTTGCCAGAGTTGATTGAGATCCTTGTCGTACGCGGTCAGCGAGATCAGCCCGCCAGTATCTGACAAGACCAGTAAAGTGTCTGGCCCGTCGGAGTCCTTGTGGAACTTAGCCACAGCCATTCGGTAATTATTGAAGACATGCGGCATTGGCGGCCCGGGCCATGGCACCTTCCGAATAATCTCGCCATTACGCCCATCTGCCAGCACCAGCCATTCCTTACCGTCAATCCAGCGCCAATGGGCCACCTCGTCCCTGCCCGTATGGTGGAAGTCCCACATGATTCCAGGCGCTTCGAACTCGCCTCGCAGCCGCGCATCCTTGGCCGCATCCGGGGGCGATTGCCACCGCCATAGCTCGTGACCGTCATTCGCGTACATAATGGCCGAATAATCACTGGTAATATCCAGAATTGCAAACTTCCCCGTACCATCGACATCACCGAATTTCACGATATTCGATGGTTCAATCTTGTATTCGTGCGACATTTTAACTTCAGGCGCAAGCTCCAGTGGCTTCAGATCGTCTTCGGTGAAGTTTGCATTCTTCGTCAGGACTAGCGCGTTCAGAGATGGCCGCGGGTGAATCGAGGTAAGTCGCACCTCCGTCAAGCCGGCCTTCAGCGTATAACTTCCTCCGGACCTCCAGTTGAGTGGTCCGTCCCCGTAACTGCCAGCGTCGGTCTTGCCATCCACCAC
>JANXWZ010000225.1 GCA_025350865.1 Rhodanobacteraceae bacterium | reverse complement strand
TTGGGACGACGGTTCGCCTGCAAAACCTTCTTGCGCATGCGGATGGACTTCGGAGTGACCTCGACGAGTTCGTCCTCGGCGATGAACTCGATGGACTGTTCGAGCGTCAGCACTTTGAACGGCACCAGGCGGAGAGCGTCGTCCGAACCCGAAGCGCGCATGTTGGTCAGCTTCTTTTCGCGAACCGCGTTGACGTCGAGGTCGTTGTCGCGCGAGTGTTCGCCGACAAGCATGCCCTCGTACACTTCCACGCCATCGCCGATGAACAGAACGCCGCGAGCCTGTACGCCGTCCATGGCGTAGGTGGTCGTGGTGCCCTGGCGGTCGGAGATGAGCGCGCCGGACGGACGCTGCGGAATCTCGCCCTGATAGGGGATGTATTCGCCAGCGATCGAGTTCATGACGATCGTTCCGCGGGTCTCGGTGAGCATTTCGTTGCGCAGGCCGATGAGACCGCGCGACGGCACCTTGAACTCCATGCGGACACGGCCTGAACCGTGGTTCGCCATCTTGACCATCTCGCCTTTTCTGGGTCCGAGGCGCTCGATCACCGTACCGACGAAGGCATCCGGGATGTCGATGGTGAGGATTTCAGACGGCTCCATCAGCTCGCCGTTGACGCGCTTGGTGACGATCGTCGGACGCGATACGAGTAGTTCGAAACCTTCGCGGCGCATCATTTCGATCAGAACCGAAAGCTGAAGCTCACCGCGGCCGAGTACCTTGAAGGTATCGGCGGAGTCGGTGGGCTCCATCTTAATCGACACGTTGGTCAGAAGCTCACGCTCCAGACGATCCTTGATATTGCGCGAGGTGACGTACTTGCCTTCGCGACCGGCAAACGGCGAGTTGTTGACCGAGAAATTGATCGCGATGGTCGGCTCGTCGATGGTGATGACCGGCAGCGGCTTGGGATTCTCGAGCGAGCAGAAGCTTTCGCCGATGGTGATGCCTGGGATGCCAGCGATGGCGACGATATCGCCGACCGTGGTCTCCGTGGTGTCTTCGCGCTTGAGGCCATTGAAGGTGACGAGCTTGGTGACCTTGACCGGCATCAGAGTTCCGTCGATCTTCGAAAGATTCACTTCCTGGCCGGTCTTCAGCGTGCCGTTGAAGACGCGTGCGATGGCGAGGCGACCGAGGTAGTCGGAGTAGTCGAGGTTGGTGACGAGCACCTGCAGATCGCCGTCGGCGGTGCCGGGCGCTGCGGGGATCGTCTTGAAGATCAGCTCAAACAAAGGCTGCAGGTCGGTGCCGGGGACGTTGAGGTCCATGGTCGCCGTACCGGCCTTGCCGTTGGTGTAGATGACGGGGAACTCAAGCACCGACTCGTCGGCATCGAGATCGATGAACAGGTCATAGACCTCGTTCAGAACCTCCTGCGGCCGGGCGTCTGGACGGTCGATCTTGTTGACGACAACGATGGGCGTCAGCTTGGCTTCGAGAGCCTTCGACAGCACGTAACGGGTCTGCGGCAGCGGGCCTTCGGATGCATCGACGAGGAGAACAACTCCGTCGACCATCTTGAGGGCGCGTTCTACTTCGCCGCCGAAATCGGCGTGGCCCGGGGTGTCGACGATGTTGATCTTCGAGTCCTTGTAATGGATCGCGGTGTTCTTCGCGAGGATGGTGATGCCGCGCTCTTTTTCAAGATCGTTCGAGTCCATGACGCGCTCGGTAACAGCTTCGTTCAAGCGGAAGGTACCGGACTGGCGGAGCATGGCGTCGACCAGAGTGGTCTTGCCGTGGTCGACGTGGGCGATGATGGCGATATTGCGAATGGCTTCTGCGGTTGCGGAACTCACGGCGGGGCTACTTCCTATTCTTGTGCGCTGGTTGAATGTGGGGCTGCGATGGAAAATGCGCGCTGCGTCTAGTCTAACAGGGTGGGCACCGAGAAGGTGGCGCAAACCCGGGATCGTGCCGGCGGGGCCACGTCGTACATGGGCGGATGAGCTCGCCGATGTAGCTATGGTTCCGATCCTCCGCTGCGAGAATTTTGGTTATGGGGCAGCGACTGTCGGTGTTTCGGAGGCCGAAGAATTGGCAACCAGAGTCTTCAAAGCGGCAAGGTTTGCTTGCTTCTGGCTCTCTAGCACAGCGGCCCTGCTTGCGGCTTTTGCTGCCTTCCTGTCCGTGCCAACCGGTACAGTCGCAGGAGCCGTCTGGGCAAAAAAGCGCTGTACGTCGGCGGCAACGTCCAGTTTCACAGTTTTGCTGGCGTCCTTTTGAGCGTTCTTCACCAGCGACTCGAGCAGCTTGGCGTAGGTCTCGTCGGCCAGCACATATTCACCGGATTGCGAGGGCTTGCCGGTGTCGAGGTCGAGCAACGGAAGTTTGGGCGTTGAGGGAGGCTGGATCGGCGTGTCGGCGGGAATTGCGTTGGCCGAAAGAGCCGGGGCAGGCTCGCCGGTTTTGGCCTCAATGGCTGCAGCCTTATCCTGCATGACCTCAACGCGCTTTTCGGTTCGGTCCGCGGCAGCAGCGGCTTTTTCGGACGTCTCCTGGACGGCACTTGCGGCCTTGGCAAGCGACTGTTTCTGATCTGAATCGCGTTCGGAGGCAACCCGCTTTTCAGCGACAGCCGCGATCTTTTCAAGCTTGTCAGCGGCTTTGCGTGCGTCCGCAGCATCCTTGGGAGTGGGTGGCGGGAGGGGCGCGGGAGCCGCATGAATCTCGCCAAGGTACTGGCGGTATCGATCGACCGTCGAGTTGATGCTCTTGATATAGACGTCCTGCTCCTGCGGAGTCGGAAGGGTGACTTTCAGCGCCTTGAAGGGACCAATCTTGGGCATGAAGCGCAGCAGAAAGGATGCGATGTGACCCCAGAATCCGGTGTGGTAATAGTCGGTTCCGAAGTCTTTCTTGAACTCGGTCCGGTTCAGCCGGAAGAGGAACTTGTTCTTTTCCATTCCCGGCGATGCCTGCTGGATCTTGTCCTTGTAGCTCACAAACGCCAGGCGAGTCATCTTCGGGATCAGCGTGGAGACAGCCCGGCGGTAGCTTCCAATGGCTAAATCTTCGCGGGTGAGCACGGAATTGATCGGGATCCCATAGGTCTCTTCGAACGCCTTGTTCAGCAGATCTTTGGAAACCTGGAAGCCAACGAAATCGCGATAGTTCTCCTGCGAGTAGTGGCCCTGGGCGACCTCGACCACGTCGAACCCAAACTCGGTGCGGACGTGCGCGATGGGGTCTTCGAAATAGGTGACGATCCGGCCGAATCGGTTGCGGAGCGGAGGGTTTTGCTCTGAAGTCAGCAAATTGATCGCCGGGTGGCCGATGATATCGCCACAATAGTGGGCCAGTGCACCGAGCGCAAAGGCGTACTCGTCTGGGGTGGTGGAGTCGCGGATCAGGGCGTCGACGAACTCCTGTGGCCGGACATAATGCAGCAAATCGGAGAAATAATGGGAGCCGAAGGGGTAGTAGCCGAGGTCCTGAATAACCGAACCGCCGTAGGCGTAGGCGTGCGCCTGGCGAATGTCGTCGTCTGTAATTCCGGGGAACCGCTGCTTCAGCTTGGGCACAATGGTCGTGTTCCACGCCATATCGACCACCTCCTCATGGGAGAGGACGGAGTAAGCGCGCGCCGGCAGCGGGAGCATGACTGCACCTGCGAGGACAATGAGTGCTGCAAAACGGCTTGCAATCTGGCGGCCGGCCTTCATCATCGGGATTGTCCGGGGCGTAACGGAAAACCAGCCTGACCGCAGAATAGGCCGGGGTTGAGAATAGTTCGTACCCGGTCACCGGAGCGATCGATCATTTGTCTGGTCCTGGAACGTACTTTCCCGCTTATACTCAAAGTTCCGATGACTCCCTCTCACACCCAAACCTTCGAGCGGTCAGCATTGAAAAATTATGTCCTGGACCACGCTTACGATGAGATGTTTTCCGGGCCTGATAAGCTGCATCATCACTACGAACCTCTGCTGAATCATTTTGGTTCGCTGCCGGAAGGCGAACTGCAACGCCGCAAACAGGCGGCCGACCTCAGCTTCCTGAACCAAGGCATCACCTTTACAGTGTATGGCCGCGACGAGGGTACGGAGCAGATCTTTCCCTACGACCTGCTGCCGCGCATCATCACCAGCGCAGAGTGGGCCAAGGTGGAAGCGGGCCTGACCCAGCGGATCACCGCGTTGAATATGTTCCTGCGCGACATCTATAACGAAGGCCGCATCCTTGCGGACGGAGTTGTGCCTCGCGAGGTGGTTTATAGCTGCAAGCACTTCCGCCGCCAGATGATCGGGCTCCAGGTTCCGCGCAATGTGTATGTCGCCGTCTGCGGGACGGACCTCATCCGGCTTGAAAATGGCGACTTCGTGGTGCTGGAAGACAATCTGCGTGTTCCCTCGGGCGTCAGCTATATGTTGACCAACCGGCGCGTGATGAAGCGGATCTTCCCGCAACTCTTCCGGACATACAACGTCAAGCCAATCGAGCAGTACACGCAGCTTCTGCTGGGTACGCTGCGGTCGCTCGCGCCGGAAGGCCGGCCGGAACCGAACATCGTGCTGCTTTCGCCGGGCGTCTTCAATTCTGCCTACTTTGAACACGCGTATCTGGCCCGCCAGATGGGTATTGAGCTGGTCGAGGGCCGCGATCTGGTCACTCACGACAACATCGTCTATATGCGGACGACCAGCGGTTTGCGGCGCGTCGACGTTATCTACCGCCGCGTGGACGACGACTTTATCGACCCGCTAGCCTTCCGGGGAGATTCGATTCTCGGCGTCAGCGGCTTGTTCAACGCATATCGCGCCGGAAATGTCACGCTCGCAAACGCCTTCGGAACCGGCGTCGCAGACGACAAGGCGATCTACGCTTATGTGCCGGACATCATCAAGTACTACCTCAGCGAAGAGCCGGTGCTGCAAAACGTCAAGACGTATCTGCTGACCGACAAGAAGAGCCGCCAGCATGTGTTGCAGAATCTCGACAAGCTGGTGGTCAAGGCTGTCGGCGAGAGTGGCGGATACGGAATGCTGATCGGGCCGCAATCGACCGCCGCCGAGCGCAAGTTGTTTGCGGAAAAGATCGAGGCCGACCCGAGAAACTACATCGCGCAGCCGACGATCTCGTTCTCCCGCGCACCCTGCCTGATCGGCGACGAGCTGGAGCCAAGGCACGTCGACCTGCGGCCCTATGTGCTGTACGGCGACAAGGTATCGATCGTCCCCGGCGGACTGACGCGCGTGGCGCTGAAGCGCGGGTCGCTGGTGGTGAATTCGAGCCAGGGCGGGGGAAGCAAGGACACGTGGGTGTTGAGCCAGTAATGCGCTACTGCAATCTTGTAGACATGATGGATGCGATGTCACGCGCCGTGTGAAGTACGCCGACGATCTCCGGCGCACTTGCGCCAATGAGGTAGAGCACACGATAAGAGTCCACCAGCCGACTTCTGACTTCGACCCCTGCAAGGCGCGTCAGTTCACTCTGTGCGACACCTTGGTAAGGATTCTCCGCAATGCTTCGAAAGGATAATTAGAGTGCTCGCGCGATTTTGAAGGCGGGCAGCTGAGGCACGGAACCGAGATAAGCCTTGATTTCAACCAGATCGCGTTTGGCTTGGGGAGAGAAGAAAAAGCGACTCAACGCACTTCAAGCTCAGTGAACCAACGCTCGAAGAAGCTATCGATCTCTTCTTCGGGGATCAATTCTCCACGCTTTGACTGTTTCACGCTCTCCTCAAGTCGTGCCAGTCGCTCCGGAGCGAACGCAGACAATGGAAGCGACACGTCCCCGAGGTGTGCTGTCAGAATCTCAGCGGCAAGCTCCTCGCTGGTCTTGCTGGAGCAGTCGGCCGCGATGCGGAGTTGCTCTTCCAGATGTTTGGAAATCTGCAGGCTTGCCATGGCACAACCTCGCTGTTTTTGAGTGTACGTCAGCGTGGAACTGTGTTCAACTCAAGGAAGAATTTGCACAATATGGCGCTAGCAGTTGCAGCCGAATCCATAAATGTCCGCAATAAAAATTGTATGCGCCGCAGCCATCAGGGTTGAAGAATTGCGGCCCGAAGTAAACACTGTACTGAGATACATCGCACAACTTCTGAAGGAATGTGACGAGTCGGAAGGCGATTGGCTCGATTACGTCTTTGTTTCTGACGAGTCACGCCTTGGAGACTTTATCTCCAGCGATCTAGAGTTGCAGGCACTTCGCTCGCATCTCGCGATTCCAGAACTCGACACGCGAGACACAATCTGCGCCATAGCCTTTGCTCTACGCAAGAATCGGGCCACGCAAACCATTCCATAGGATATGTTGTCGAAGAGAGGTCCACTCTTTGCTTTCACGCGTAGCCGATAGTTTGTACTGGATGAGCCGCTATCTTGAGCGCGCCGAGCACACCACTCGGCTGCTCGAAGTTAACCTGAACCTGATGCTGGACGAGAGCGCGGTCAGCGCGGAGCGGCGCTGGCAGCGCGTGTTGCAGGCGTTGGGCAACCCCAAGGATATTAGCTGGAAGGGTGATCCCTACGAGCTGACCCGTACCCTGTGCTTCGACCTCGACTCCAAGTCTTCGATTATCTCGCTGCTCATCAGTGCGCGGGAAAATGCGCGGCACGTCCGCGAACAGATTTCGACGGAGCAGTGGCACCGCCTGAACAGCCTCTACCTGGCCGTCACGTTGCCCGGGCCCTACAAGACACCCGAGCCGGGAACGATGCAGATGGAACCCGATCAACCAACCGAGTTCCTGCAGCAGGTGATGGATGGAGTCCACCAGTTTCAGGGGGTCAGCGACTCCACCATGAGCCACGGCGAGGGCTGGCAGTTTATCCAGGTGGGCCGCTATATCGAACGTGCAAGCGCCACCGCCACGCTGCTGGAGGCATACCACAAGGATCTTTGGGGCGAGGGTTCGGGCGAAAAGACCGACGGCAACGAATATCTGGACTGGATGGGGCTGCTGCGTTCAGCGACCGCCTTTGAAGCTTACTGCAAGGTCTATACCGCCGACCTGACGCCAGAACGGATTCTCGAGTTTCTGCTGCTGGACGAAGAGTTTCCGCACTCGCTGCGGTTCTCGATCGACAGCCTGCAGCGGGCGCTGGACGCGATCCAGCGGGAGAGTGGCAAGTTGCGCGCGGAGGCTGTACGAAGGCTGGCCGGGAGACTGCAGGGTTCGCTCAGCTATAGCGGCGTCGAGGAGATTCTGGAAGGCGACGTGATCGCTTACCTGCGGACTATTCTTGTGCAGTGCCGGGAGATACACAACACCATCTACGAGCTCTACATCGATTATTCGATCCAGACGGCGCTGGCCGGTTAGGGGACATTTCCAATGTTTTATTCGATCCGACACCTGACCAAATTTCTCTACGACCACCCGGTCAGCGAGAGCATGATGGAGACGCGGATGCACCCGCGCAGCGACCAGAATCAGCGCTGCCTGACGTTTCACCTGTCAGTCAGCCCGCGCTGTCGCGTGTTCAGCTATCGCGACCACCTCTCGAACAATATCCACCACTTCGATATTCCGGGGCAGCACCGCCAGTTGGTCATTGTGGCTGAATCGCTGGTGGAAGTGCAGCAGGCGATCAATGTGCCGTCGTTCCTCGCGCCGGATGCCTGGGCTGATCTCGACGCCATGGTGGAACAAGGCGATTACTGGGAGTTCCTGTTTCCCAGCGACTTCACCCACCCCACGCCGCTGCTGGATAAGCTGGCCGCCGAGATGGACGTGGTTCGCCGCGACGATCCGCTGATGCTGCTGCATGAGCTGAACGGACGGCTGTACAAATACTTCGACTATGTGCCGCGTTCGACCAAGGTGGACTCGCCGATCGACGTGGCGCTGGAGAGCAAGCAGGGTGTCTGCCAGGATTTTGCGCACATCATGATCACGCTGATCCGGACGAAGCTGAAGATACCCTGCCGCTACGTCAGCGGCTACCTGGCGCATCGGAACAACACGGATACGGACCGATCCGCGGCGTCGGCGACGCATGCGTGGATTGAGGTGCTGATGCCGCATCTGGGCTGGGTCGGATTCGACCCGACCAACTGGCTGGTCGCCGGCGAGCGGCATATCCGCACCGCCATCGGCCGGGACTATGCCGACGTGCCGCCAACGCATGGAATGTTTCGCGGCCGAGCAAAGAGCGAGTTGACGGTTGCAGTGCGAGTGACGCCGAGCGAAGGAACCCCGGCAATGGATCAGGAGATGCCGGTTCCAGAGGACTGGTCGATCCTGGTGGAGAAGGCACAGGCACTGCCGGACTCACCGCCGACCCTGACTCGTCAGCAGCAAATGGCGCAACAGCAGCAATAAAAACGAGTCGGCGAAGCCATAAGGACGGGGCAGACTCGCGAAATACTGAGATTCTTCTCTGCGCTCAGAATGACCTCAGCGTTAGACGGTTTACGCGGCCATCTCGGAGAGACGGGGCGAGGCCTGAACGAGCCGGACCATGTCTTCGACTGTAACGAGCGGACTGTGATAAAGCCCGGGCTGGTAAACCCTCTCTGTCAACTGGAGGATATCCCGCAGGGACTCTTCGACGTCCTCTAGACCCAGACCAAGATCTTCGTCGAGTTGATCAGTGGCTTCAATGGGGAAGCTAACCCGCTGCTTCTCCTGCAGATACCGGAACGTGGTCCGGGCGATCACAGGATCGAAGCCATAGATGAGGAGTGAGTTGACGAAGGTGTCTTCGTTTGCCCCGGAGCGCGCTTCATTCATCCGGGCCTTGCGGACGCGAGCGGATGTATAAAGTACGATCATGACCAGGGCAAGAAGTGCAACAATGATTGCAAGCGGTATCGCTTGTTCGCTGAGCCAGATTGAGACAGTGCTGGGAGTTTGCATCGTAGGTGTCCCCGTTTCGTGTTTGTGATATCTAGGGTCGCAAATCACATGCGGAATATTTAGTTAAAAGTAGTATGATGTGCCCGGTTGTGTTGGGTTTTCTGTTGATTTGGACTACCTGAGTGTGGATTGTGTAATAACTAAGAACTCTATCCTGCGATGGGGCGTCCAATAAGGGCGAACTAATATGTCTGTTCTTGCGTCGCTGGGCAATCCGACCGACACACCCCTTGCTGGCGGCTTCGCTGACCGGCTGAGGGATAGTTTTGGCCGGGCGATCACCGACCTTCGGGTCTCCGTCACCGACCGTTGCAACTACCGGTGCGTGTACTGCCGGACGGGAAATGACGGTGCGCAATATGCCGAGCTGCCGCATGCTGGCTATCTCCGGATGATTAAGCTGTTCGTTTCGTTGGGGATCGAAAAAATTCGGCTTACGGGCGGCGAGCCGCTGTTGCGGGACGGGCTGTTGGAACTGATCCAGGAGATTGCGCAGCTTCGTACGCCGTTCAGCGGCGATGGGCTGGATATTGCGATCACGACGAACGGGCATCTGCTCGCTGGACTCGCCCAGCCGTTGAAGGATGCTGGGCTGACACGCACGACGGTGTCGATGGATGCGGTTGATCCTGAGACATTTACGGCGATTACCCGGGTTCCGCGCAGCTTTGACCGTGTGTTGGCCGGGATTCGCGCGGCTGGTGCCGTGGGGCTGGGGCCGGTCAAGGTGAACTGCGTACTGCTGCGCGGCTTCAACGACTCGCAGATCGAGGCATTTGCGGAGTTCTCGCGGCAGGAGGGCGTAATCGTCCGGTTTATCGAGTGGATGCCGCTGGAGGAAGACCGGACGTGGACGCCCGAGGCAGTGGTGCCGCTGGAGGAGATCGTCGCGCGGCTGAATGCGTACCGTCCGCTGGTGGAACTGCCTGCACATGCGGCCAGCGAGACGGCGCGGCGCTACACGTTCGACGATGGTCTTGGCGAGATCGGCATTATTGCGCCGGTATCGCGGCCATTCTGCGGACACTGCAGCCGGATTCGGCTGACCTCGGACGGCAAGATTCGGACGTGTCTGTTTTCGCAAACGGACCACGACCTGGCGGGGCGAATGATGCGCGGAGCGTCGGATGACGAGTTGACGGCCTATATTCGGCAGGTGGTGATGCGCAAGGAAGCTCGGCATCACATTGGCGAGGCGGGCTTTGAGAAGCCTTCGCGTTCGATGGTACACATCGGCGGGTAACACGTTACCAACGGCTGCAACTTCCGCGTCATCGATGGATTTCCGGATGACGAACTAAGCTATTGTTCTAGTTGCGAGACAATCCGACCGGTGAAGCAGCGTAGACAATTCGAGGTGATCGAAAGCCGCCAGATGGACCACCTGCGGGTGTTCCACGATGTGGCGCGTACGCTGACGACGTCGCTGGAACTGGAAGAGATTTTGCTGGCCATCATGGACAAGATGGCGAACTTCTTTGGCCCGGAGCGCTGGTCGCTGTTGATGATCGACCCGGAAGCGAATGATCTGTACTACGCCATCGCGGTCGGTGAAGAGTCATCGTCGCTGCGCGGGCTGCGGGTTCCGCTGGGCCAGGGAGTGGCGGGCTGGGTTGCGGCGACGGGCAATCCGCTGGTGGTGCCAAATGTGTCGCTCGACCCGCACTGGTCTACGTTCGCGCGCAATCATCCGGATTTGAATATCCATTCGATTGCCTGCGTTCCGATTCGCTCGGGTGAGAATACGCTGGGCGTAATCCAGTTGCTGAACTCGAAGCTGGACCTGATGAGCGAGTACAGCATCTCGTTTCTTCGCATCCTGTGCGACTATGCCGCGATCGCGATTCAGAACGCGCGGTCAGTGCAGTTGATTCAGACGCTCTCGATTACTGACGACTGTACGGGTCTGTTCAACGCCCGGCGGCTGTACACCATGCTCGATGAGAAGGCGGCGTTGACGCAGCACGGCAAGCCGATTCCATTCAGCCTCCTCTTTATCGACCTCGACCACTTCAAATCGGTGAACGACAAGCACGGCCACCTGATCGGGAGTCGGCTGCTGGGCGAGGTGGGAAATCTGTTGAAGCGGATTGCGGGGCCTGAAAATTCAGCATTCCGGTATGGTGGCGACGAGTTTGTGTTGCTTATGCCGTCGGCGGACAAGACGGCGGCGGCAAGCCTGACCCGGCGGCTCTGCGACGGTTTGCGGGAGCAGAGTTTTCTGACCGGCGAGGGACTGGGATTGCGCCTGACAGGCAGCTTTGGGCTGGCGACCTTTCCGGAGGATGGCGATACCGTCCATGTGATTCTGCGGGCTGCGGACTCGATGATGTACGAGGTAAAGAACACGACGCGGGACGACGTTGCGATTGCCGGAAAGGTGCGTTCGTTGAATGCGCTGAAGCCGATGAAATCGGAGCGCCGCATGGCTGGGCGTCGGTAAGCTGCAAGGCAGAAGCAGATCCCTGCGGGATGACAAACAAGGCGGGATGACTATGGCCGTTCGCGCTTTTCGAGGGTTACCGTCCGCTTCTTCTCGGGTTTCAGGGTGTCGCGGTTCTCCGGCGCCTGAGGGTGGATTCCGAAGTCCCAGACGTTCAGGTTCACGGATTTGTCGTCCAGAATCTCAACCAGGGCATACTCTCCAACGAGGAGTTGCTCTTTAGGGACAACCTTGACCCAATGACGGCCGGGTAGCGTGGTGACGGTGGTTTCAAAGACGTCTTCCTGAGGCTTGCCGGTACCGAGTGCGGCGAGGTTGAAGCTGGCAAGAACGCGGGCGTCCTGGCGGACATCGACGCGTTGAATGACGTAGTCGGAGCCGGCCTTCTGTTTTTTAGGCGTCATCTGGGCGGATGCGCCGCGGGTGTCTACGGTGATGGCCTGGCCGCCCGGAGGCATGGCGTCGTCGAGCTTGAGGTAAAAGACCGGTTCGTTGATGTGGAACTGGAAGGGCGCCTTTTCCCCCTTCAGGGTGACGAGCCGATGCGGACTGGCCTGCGGCTTGAGGACCGAGCGCAGGACACCGTGGCCGGTCTGGCGGTTGAGCTCGCCCTCGGTCTGGGTGAGGGCGACGAGCTCCGGCATGGAACGGAAGGTATCGAGCGCGAGGACGGAAAATTCGGGTGCGAGGCGGAGGTCGGGGGCCACTTCCGGCGCGACGAGCTTGCGCTCTTCCTCCTCTTTGAGAAGCTCGGGGTCGATGGCTGGGGCGGGCCGGTCGGCGAGCGGGGCGTAAGGATCGATGGCGACGTGTTGCGCCTCCCACTTTTTGGTGGCGTCGAGGTCTACGAGGTCGAGCGGGATGAATTCGGTGTCGCCGCCTCGCTCGGCGCTGACGTACTGGACGTTTTTGCCGACGACCTTGTAGCTCATGATGACCTGAAAGCTGCCGTCTTTGAGGATGAGGCGGGTACGGTGGGGCTCGGGGGCCGTGGCGGCTTTTGCCGGGGCGTCGCCGCGGGTGGCGAGTTGCGCGTGGGCGGGGCCGGCGGCCAACGCGATTATAACGATGGACCAGATTGGTAGCCGCATGGTGCTCATCCTTGCGATTCTAGACGCAAAACTTAGTATCGGTCTCAGTTGAACTGGCTGCACCCCACCTCAAACGAAGAACTGTTTGAGATGGGGCACCCGGAGATCCAGGAGTTTGACGCTTGAAAACGGAGTGCGTTCCGTGGCCCGGGATAGGATAGTAGAAGTCCTGTGACGACAACTTCAAAATTCTCAACGCGTGTTCTGATCGCGTTTGGCTGTGTGTACCTGTTCTGGGGATCGACCTTTCTGGCGATCCGCGTCGGGGTGCAGGTGGTTCCGCCGTTTGTGCTGGCGAGTGTGCGGTTCCTGATTGCCGGGCCGCTGATGCTTGTACTGTGCGCGATGCGCGGGCTGAAGCTGCGGCAGTCGTGGCGGGACCTGGGGATGCTGGCGCTGATCGGGATTCTGATGCTGGGGTTCGGCAACATGGGGCTGGTGTGGTGCGAACAGTATCTGCCGAGCGGCCTGGCGTCATTGCTGATTGCGTCGATTCCGATCTTTGTGGCGTTGTTCGAGGCGGTGCTGCCGGGTGGCGAAGGACTGCGCGCGAAGGGCTGGTGGGGGATCGCGGTGGGGTTCCTGGGGCTGCTGATTCTGGTCTCGCCGGGGCTGCGGGAGGGTGGACTCAGCAACCAGATGATGGGGTCGGCGGTGGCGGTGTTCTCGGCGTTTGTGTGGACAATCGGGTCAGTGCTTTCGCGCAGGACGAAGCTGGCGGTGAGCGCATTTGTGGCGGCGGCGTGGCAGATGACGTTTGCGGGTGTGTTCAATTCCCTGCTGGTGCTGGCGACTGGCGGCAGCTTCCGGGTGCACTGGACGATGCAGGCGGTGTGGTCCGTTGCGTGGCTGGTGACGTTCGGATCGCTGGTGGGCTATTCGGCCTACATTTATTTGCTGGATAATGTGGCGGTGGCGAAGGTTTCGACGTATGCGTATGTGAACCCGATTGTGGCGGTGGGGCTGGGGGCACTGCTACTGCACGAGCGGCTGGTGGGGATCGAGTACGCAGGGATGGCTGCGATTCTGGTGGCGGTGTATCTGGTCACGAGCTCAAAGCTGAGGGTCGCTAAGGTGACTGCGGCGGAGGAATGTGAGGCGATTGGGTAGGGGTGGGCTTCGAAGTAGCGCCGCGGAGCCCAAATGGAGTGCGTCGAGCCGTAGGCTCGATACCCCACCCTGCGACGGTAAGGCTGTCGCGAGGATGGGGCACCCGGAGGATTGTGGTTAGTTGACGGTGGCTACGATGTTGTAGGTGTTGGGCTGGCTGGGTGGGGTGAAGCCGGCAGGCTGAGTGACGACGATGTTGGTGGTTCCGCCAGCAATCGGGTGGAAGGCAAAGTTCAGCGAACCGACGCCAGCTGTGAAGTTGACTGCGGACGTGGAGACTGTCCCAATCTGCGGGCTCGTGCTGCCTACGGGCACCGCTACAGTGCCGATGCCGGGGTTTAGCTGGCCGTACCCGAGGACCGTCAGCACGCCCGAGCTCAGGATAGCCGGCTGCACCGTGACGGTAGTATTGGCCGCTGCCGCAGTGGTCGAGAAGTTGCCGGGGCTGGTGATGACAAATCCGGACGGGTCGACCGTGATCGGAATCACAAGGATGTTGTATCCAGGAGCCGATACAGTAAGGGTGGTCGAGCCGGGAGACTGGCCTTGCAGGAAGTAGCTGAGAGCAGTTGAACTGCTGATAGCGCCAAAATTGATCGTCGTCGTTCCGACGGTTGTGTTTGAATTTGCAACTGTGGCGATTGCGGGGTTGCCGACGGTGAGGGTGACGGTAACGGCCGCCGGGGGGGTGACGCCAAGGTAGACATAGCTGGTGACCTGGAGATTTGTACCCGTCGTCAGGCTGCCCACCTGGGTGTTGATATTTGGCGCAGTCACAGTGGCTGTAATGGACTGCGTGGCACTCTGAGACGGCGTGGTAAAGCCCGCCGGGGTGGAGATGGACAGCGTGGTGGACCCGCTGGAGCTAGGGTTGAAGAGGACGAGGTCGGAGGTATCGCCCGGGTTGAAGGTGACGGGCGTTGCGATGGTTCCAACGCTGGTCGACGAGCTGGCGATAGGCACCAGCACCGCTCCTCCCGGTCCAATGGCCGCTCCCTGAAGCACGGTGAGGACTCCGGGGCTCAAGATCACGGGCTGTACGTAGACACTGCTGTTGCCCGAGAAGGTGGTTGTAGAGAAGTTGCCGGACTGGAAGACGAAGCCGGAGGGATCGGCCGCAACGGTTACGGTCGCGTTCGTAAATCCGGGGGCCGAGATGGTGATGGTGGCCGTGCCGAC
>JANXWZ010000204.1 GCA_025350865.1 Rhodanobacteraceae bacterium | reverse complement strand
GAGGTTCGTGTTGGTGATAAGAAGGCGTACCCCCGGGGCTGAAGCCGGGAACAACGGCAAATGCAACGGCAAAAGCGAAATACGGAGATTCTTCGCTTCGCTCAGAATGACGGTGGTTGTGGGTTGGGGTGGATTTAGGCTGGCTTGGAAAGGGATGTTATGAGCACACTCAGTACGCAGAAAGTTGTCGATATTGTTCGGGAGACTAACTACGGGACGTGGCGTTACCAGAAGTCATGGAACCCAATCCACATTGTTGATGCGAAGGACTGCACCATTACCGACGGCAATGGCAAGGAGTATCTGGACTTTTCGGCGCAGCTGATGTGCTCGAACCTGGGGCACGGGAATGCTGCGGTCATTGCGAGCATCGCGAAGCAGGCGCAGGAGCTTGCGTATGCCATGCCGAGCTATGCGACGACCTGCCGGGCGGAGTTGTCGCAGCTTCTGCTGGAGATTCTGCCGAAAGGGTTGAACAAGTTCTTCTTCTGCACGGGTGGCGCGGAGGCCAACGAGGCGGCGTTCAAGATTGCTCGAATGTACACGGGTAAGTCGAAGATCATCTCGCGCTACCGGAGTTATCACGGCAGCACTTCGGCGGCGATGGCGGCTACGGGTGATCCGCGGCGCTGGCCCTCGGAGCCTGTCGGCGCGAAACAGCAGGGCATCATCTTTGCGCCGGAGGTAAACTGCTACCGGTGTCCGATCAAGCACACCTACCCGGAGTGCGGCGTGGCGTGCGCAGATTACATCGAGCACATGATCCGCAACGAGGGCGATGTGGCGGCGGTGATCGTGGAGGCGATCGTCGGGACCAATGGCGTGATTGTGCCGCCGGCGGAGTACATGCCGAAGCTGCGCAAGGCCTGCGACGATACCGGCGTGGTGATGATCGTGGACGAGGTGATGAGCGGGTGGGGACGCAGCGGCAAGTGGTTCGCCGTGGAGCACTGGGGCGTGACGCCGGACATTCTAACCACCGCAAAAGGCATCACCGGGGCGTATGTTCCGCTGGGTTTGTGTGCCACGAATGGGAAGATCGCGGAGTATTTTCAGGATCACCTGTTTGCCCATGGACATACCTATGAGGCACACCCGATGTGCGTGGCTCCGGCGATTGCGACCATCCACGAGATGCGGCGGCTGGGCCTGGTGGAGCGGGCGGCGGAGTTTGAGCCGTATGTTGCGGCGCGGCTGGAGGAGTTGAAGGCGAAGCATCCGAGCGTGGGCGTGATTCGCGGCAAGGGACTCTTCTGGAGCGTGGAACTGGTGAAGAGTCGGGAGACGAAGGAGCCGTTCAACACTTATGCCGAAAAGATCGCCGGCAAGCCGCTGGTGGTCGATCAGATTGCGGCTAAGTGCATGGCGGACGGGGTGATTCTGACGTCGTGGATGTCACACTTTGTGATTGCGCCGCCGCTGATTATTACGAAGGCCGAGCTGGATCGCGGGATCGACACGCTGGACAGGCATTTGAGCATTGCGGATGCATTGGTGGAGGCGGAATCGCTGGTGGAGTTGGCTGGCGTCCGCTAGCGACAAATCCGAATTTATCCGTGGTCAGTTGTTTTAGGAACGGTGTAGAGTTTAGGCAGTCAAACCCCGACCCACCGAAAGGTATTCCGATGAATCGTACCATCATTGCAACCGTATTTGCCGCTCTCTCCCTTCCCGCTGCCTATGCCCAGATGGGCGGGATGGCGATGCCCGCCGCCCCAGCCCCGGCCGCCTCCACCGGTCCCGCGAGCGAGGTGCTGCGCAGCTACAACGGGATCAAGCCGAACGTGATGAAGGCTGCTGAGAAGATGCCCGAGGCGGACTTCAAGTTCGCTCCGACGCCGGAGATTCGGACGTTTGCGCGGATCGTAAACCACATTACCGAAGCGCAGTCGCACACTTGCACCACGCTGAATGGCACGAAGTTTGACGCAAGCATGGTCCCATCTGACACTGCCGATAAGGCGACCATCATGGCCAAGCTGAAGGCTTCGTTTGACGAGTGCGACAAGGCTTACGGCGCGTTGACGGAGGCCAACATGGCGGAGATGATTGCCGCGTCGCCGACCGCCAAGCGCTCACGTCTTGGCATGGCCTGGGGTAACGTCTCGCACGATAACGAGCAGTACGCGGAGCTTTCGACCTACATGCGGTTGAAGGGTCTTGTGCCGCCTACGGCTGAGAAATAAGCCGTATCTCAATTTAGTAAGTCTCACGAAAACAGGCCTCCATCCGAAGCCCGGCCGGTCTTTGAATGGAGGCCTTGTGTGATTCAGCCCTTGAGTCGTGCGTTTAGTAATCTTGAGTCGCAAAAGAGTCTTCTACTGGGTAAGTTGGCAGACATGCCGGACACGGCACTGCAACGTAAGCCGACGACTTCGGAGTGGTCCGCACTTGAGATTGCCGACCACCTTGCGCGGACCGAAACCGGGATTGTTGCCGCTGTCATAGAATTTCTCCCCAGCGTGTTCCTGTGCCTGCATCTGATCGGATTCGTGGGCGGATGATCGAATGGCTTTTTCGCACCCCGGCTAAGGTTAAGGTTCCTCCTAGCGCATCAGCCGTATTGCCGGGAGATGAAATTTCGCTGGAGGCGGTAGCAGCGAGCTGGGCGGACACACGATCGCTGCTACGGGAGACGCTGGAGAACGCGGCACCGGAGACCTGCCGATTTGGCGCGTTTCGTCATCCGGTTGCGGGCTGGATGGATTTGTCCCAAACGCTGCGATTCTTTTCGGTGCACATCATCCATCACCCGTACCAGCTTCGTCGCCTCTAGTGGGCGAACTCGACGCCGCGTCCGAGGATGAGGATATAAGCGAGGCCCAAGATCATGGCGGCTACCCACCAGCCAGGCTGGCGGCTTACGACGAGAGCGGGCTCACTGGATTGCTTTGGCATCAGGGAGTCGGCCCACATCAGGCCGGAATTTCCGCCGAAGGCTGCGGGGATGGTGGAGATCAGCAACAGGTGTATGCCGAGCGGATCGAACGCGCTGGCGAAGCAATAAAAGATGCAGGCAGCGTAGTAAGGCAGTCGGCCCACGGTGTTGTAGGTGGCCCGATCGAGACAGAATGGTCGGACGAGGCGAGCGATCAGACCTACGACCAAAAAGTATAGGACGGCACCGAAGATGGTCATCGCAACGCGGAGCGCGACGTAGTGCGGTAGTCCGGCGATGACCTCCTGCCAGTCGCCAAAGCCGATCACGCCGGAGAAGAGAAAATATCCTGCACCGTCCATCAGGTTGAAGCAGCCGACGATCCAGAGGAAATAGCGGAGGTTCGCTCGACTGCCGGCGGCTCGCGACGCTGCCATGGCGAGCGTGCCGGCGACCAGATTGACGAGCGTCCCGCCGGCGTCGACCCAGCGATCGGGACGGATGTCGGACAGGTGATTGCTGGTCAGTTCGGTCGGAATGTCGCCGCGCAGCCACGCCGTGACTCCATGCCCCACGCCCTCATGCAACGCAGACGAGAGGGCGATGGCCAGGACGGCCATGCTGACGATGGTGACTCGGTCGTGGACCTCAGTAACGTCGTTGGGCATGGGCGAGTTGTCGGACTCTAGTATTGAATCTCGTGCGGAGCCGGTTCGGTGAGGGTGTGGTCGCTCTTTTCATACCACATGAAGAGTTTCTTGTTACCGTTCAGCCGCACAGCTACGATGATGCCGGAGCCGAAGTTGCCGGTGCCATCGGTTCTGGAGATGTCGACGTGGTGCGACGTGATTGGTCCGCCGACCGGGCTTTCGGTGGTCCAGTCCTCCGTAAAGCGCTGCAGCGTGTATTCCTTGTGGCGCTCGGGATGGCTGGCGAACTCGTCGTCATTGGTGTAGATCTGATAGGCCTTGGAGTAGTCCTTGGCTTCGAGTGCGGTGAAGAAGCGGTCTACTTTGTGCTCGGCGGGCAGGTTGGTAAACAGCCAGCCGTGGCCCAGCATGTAGCCGGCGAGCGTGAGCAGGATCAGCAACAGCACGGTCGAGCCAGAGCCGATGATGAGGGCGTTTTTCAGCTTCTCTTTGCGTTCGTCGAATTCGGGGGCGTTCAGCAGAGTCATTCGTTGCAACCTCTTCCGTCGTTAAACTATATGCTTAGATATCGCCGTCGAGTAGATCGGGTCATTCGCGCGGGAAGGCGTCGCGAACCAGTTCGCATTCCACGCTTTCCCCGAGCAGGTAGACGGAGACGATGTCGAAACGGGTGAGAGTGTCCTGGCGTTGATCGCTCGGAATCGATCTTAGATAGGACGCGGCCATCTTCTGCAGCATGCGCCGTTTGGCCTCGTTGATGGCGAGGGCCGCAGGCGTTATGTCGCGGGCGGTTCGGGTTTTTACCTCGACGAAGCAGAGAGTGTTTCCTTCCCAGGCGACGAGGTCCAGATCGCCATTCAGCTCCGGGCTTTTCCAGCGGCGCTCGACGGCGATGTATCCGAGTCTGCGCAGGTAGAAGAGCGCCTCGAATTCGCCTCGGACGCCGGTCTGGAGATGTTGTGGGAGCTTCGAGGCGCGGGTCACGGAGGCGATCCCGAGCAGAGCCTTGCGCTGTGCTGCGAGCCACCAGTTCGAGGATGTGCCGACCCTGTTCACGATGCTCCGACTATACGCCGGTTGGAGCAAGAAAAACGGGGACGCTGCCGGTGGAGACAGCGT
This sequence comes from Rhodanobacteraceae bacterium, assembly GCA_025350865.1. Lineage (GTDB taxonomy): Bacteria > Acidobacteriota > Terriglobia > Terriglobales > Acidobacteriaceae > Edaphobacter. The sequence continues at coordinate 3,883 of JANXWZ010000204.1, read as the reverse complement.
CCCCGGATGGAGTTCGAAGCGCCTAGAAGTCGATCCGCAGTGCCGCCTGTCCCGTCCGATTTCCTGCATTCTCGGCGGTCTGTGCGCCGATCAGCGCGCCGAACTGCGTGTTGTCGATCGCCGTCGCGGGCGGTGCGAAGTTGGTGTGGTTGATGACGTTGGTGAAGGTAGTCTCAAAGCGTGCATTCACCCTCTCGAAGATATGGAACTGCTTGGCGACGCCGAGGCTGACCGCTGCCGTTCCCGGCCCTTGCAGGATGCCGACACCGGCATTGCCGATGCGGCCCGCGTTGGTGGGCGTCGGCGCGAAGGCGTTGATGTTGAAGTAGTGATCGCGCGACTGCCCCTTGTAGAAGTCGTTCGAGACCACGTCCGGGCGCACCAGCGTTCCGCGACCCTGGGCGTTGGTGTTGGATTGATCGGACGAGCTGCTGATGGTCGGCGTAAGCCACGGGCCAGTCTCCAGCAGAGCGATCGAGGTAACATCCCAACCGCCGAAAAGCGTGTTGAGCGCCGTGTGCGACGGCACAAAAGTCCGGCCCGTCCCGAACGGAAGCTGGTAGACGCCGGAGATCAGCACTCGGTGGTGGCGCGTGCCGGACACATCGCCGAGATCCTGCTTGATGTGGAAGCGATCGGTTACTGCCGAGCCGTAGTTGACCTCGCCGGCGAAGGAGCTGGGGGCGTCGCCCTGATTGTCGGCGACGTTGTTGGCGTTGGTGTAGTTGGCGCTGAGGTAGAGGCCGTGCTGCATGCGGCGCGTCAGCTCGACGACGAAGGCGCGGTAGTTGCCCTCGCCCGCGTTGAAGGTGCTGAGCAGGGTAGCCCAGTTCTGGTACGGGGCGCGGGTATCGACGTAAGGGCCGGCCGTTGTGCCGCTGTTGTAGGGCGTCGTGCTGGCCTGAATCTGGTTGAGATCTTCCGTCACGTTCAGCCGATAGCTGTGCATGCCGACGTAGCTCAGGCGCAACGCGGTGCTGGGCGTAACCTCGCGCTCCACGGTCACGTTCCACTGGTTCGACTGCGGGTCGCGGAAGGTCGGGTCGACGCCCTGATCCAGACCGCCGCCGCCGTAGGTGGGGCCGCCGGCGCTCGGAGGAGCCGTGCTGGGGAACTGAATCTGCGGCGTATTCTGCCCAGCGGTATTGGCGTTCGAGTAGATGACGAGGCTCGAAGTCGGGTTGCCGCTGTTGTTGAACGAGAGCGGCCCGAGGTTGGTCATCGTGTAGATGCCGAAGCCAGCGCGGAGCACAGTCTTCGTGTCGTTGAAGGGGCGATACGCAACCGAGACGCGCGGCTGGAAGTTGCCCTTGTAGGTGTTGCGCAGACTCTGCGGAAGGCCTGCCTGGCTAGCGGTCAGATACTTCGTGCACGGCAGTTTTGTAGCCGTGCCGGGCAGCGTCGTGGTGTTGAGGTTGCAGGCATTGAACGACTGCTGGAACGCGAGGTTCGACGCGGTGAGGTTCTGGCTGGTCAGGTAGCCGGCAAGCTCATCCGGTACGACGATGGCGTTCTGGCGTTGATCGAAGTTGGCGAGGTTGCCGCCGTCCTCGTTGAACCCCGGCAGCACCTGCCAGCGCAGGCCGTAGCTGAGGGTGACGCGGCTGTTCACCTGGAACTCATCCTGCGCGAAGAAGCTGAACTGGGTTGCGGTTCCGCCGACATCCGGGCTGGAGCGGGCGAAGAACAGGGTGGACGGCGCACCTTCGAGGAAGTCTCCGAAGGCGTTGCCGGTGAAGTGGTCGCCTGCGGCGTTGTAGGTGGGCTGGAAGACGAAGTAGCCGAAGTCGTCGGACGCAAACTGGGGGGCGAAGCTTTCGAGGTCGAAGTAGCGTACGCGGCGGATGTCCACTCCGCCCTTGAGTGTGTGCCTGCCGAGAGTGAAGGTGACGTTATCGCTGAACTGCATGGTCTTCGACTGGGTGATGCCGGTCTTGTCGCGGCCGATGGGCGTGAAGCCCGTTCCGGCGTTGAAGTTGAAGTTCGGAAACGCGTGGGTGGCGGGGTGCTGGCTGATGTTGACGCCGGTGAGGTTCAACTGCGTGAGCGCGGCCGCTCCCTGAATGGGAAAGTCCACGCTGGTGGTCACGTTGGTGAAGCCGAAGCGGAACTCGTTCACCAGCTTCGGCGTGATGGCGTAGGTGTGCGAGACGAGCAGGCTGCGGTTGTGGACCGAGTCGACATCATTGGGCAGAAAGTTGTTGGCGATGGACTGGCTGATGTTCTTGCGGCTAAACCGCGCGTAGGCCGACTGTTTGGACGTGATCGTTTGGTCGAGCCGCAGGTCCGCGCCATCGGTGTGCGCCGGTGTGGGCTGGAAGGTCTCGTAGTTGTAGCCGGACTGGCCGGTGACGTTGGGCAAGGGGTAGTAGGCGAGCAGAGCCCGGGCCGTTGCGCTGATGTACGAGGCAGCGATGGTGGGGCCGCCGATGTCGGAGAGGTTGCCGGCACGGTCAGCCAGGGAGGGAACCAGCAGCTGCTCGGCCGTCGCCGTGCTGCGGCGATTGGCTTCGTAATCGGCGAAGAAGAAGGTCTTGTTATGGCCGTTGTACAGGTGCGGGATGACGATGGGGCCGGAGAGCGAGAAGCCGAAGGTGTTGAACTTCTTCGGGGCCTTGCCGCTGAAGCCGTAAGGGTTGGCATCGAGTGCGTCGTTCTGGAGATACTCGAAGACGCTGCCGTGGATCAGGTTGCCGCCGTTCTTGGTGGTGAAGGTGACGTCGCCCACCTGCGAGAACTCGGCGCTGTTGTTGAACGCCGTGACCTTGACGGCCGCGATGCCCTCCTGCGAGGGGTAGGCATCCTGAAGCGCGCCGTTCTGGCGGACGTTCGCGGTGGAGATTCCGTCGACGGAGTAGTTGACCATGGACGCACTGGCGCCGCCGAGGGCGATGTTGCCCGCGCTATCGGTCTGCACCTCGGCGGAGAGGCCGAGCGAGCCGAGCGGGCTGGTGGTGGTGGCGCGATTGTTCAGCGGGAGCTGCGTCATCTGGATGTTGGTCACCGAATCGCTGATGGTGCCGTTTTCGGTGTTGATCTGGGCGGCCCCGGCGTCGACCTCGATGGTCTGGTCCTGGGAGGCGACCTTCATAGTGGCGGCGATGCGGAGATCCTGGCGGGCCTCGACCGAGACGCCGCTGACGACGGTTTCGGCAAAGCCGTCGTGACGGGCGCGGAGGGTATATTTACCGGGCTTTACATTTTCGAGGATGAAGTCGCCGGAGGGGTCGGAGGTGACGATGCGGTCGGTACTTTCTTCAGTGCTGTGGAGGGTGATGCGGGTACCTGCGATTGCGGCGCCGGTGGCATCCTGCACGGTGCCGCGGACGCTGCCAAAGGTGGATTGTGCTGTTGCTCCGATAGCAACGCTGAGGATGGATAGAAGGAGGGTGAAACGCGGGCCTGAGCGGCTAAAACGGCTTCCAAAGATGGTCTTCATGTGCTTCTCCGTGACTCAAAGGGCGGTGTTGCCCCGAGTACTTTAAGCACACCAAATTCGGCATAAGGATGGGGTAGAGAAGCGGTAAAGAAGTCGTTGGGAAGTGGTAAGTTTGGCGTAAAGACGGGACAATTGAGAGCGACTTTCAGCGTCCCCATCGTTTCGCGAATAGCAACGCGCTGAGAAAGACGGCGGCTTCATCCGAAGCCCGAATCCTGTTCCAGTCCGCGAAAGCTCGCTCGGCTTGATTGATGAACTCCACGGAGTCTAGACGATTGTGGAAGGCCGAGAGGTCGTAGTCGGCAAAATGCCGAGCTTCTTGTAGGTCTACGAACGCCTTGGCAACATTGCGAATTTCGACCGAGAAGCTGGCTGGAACAAGAACTTGAAGGACAGGCCCTGAATTGCCCTTCGATACGGAAACGCAAACGTCTTTCATCTCTG
>JANXWZ010000185.1 GCA_025350865.1 Rhodanobacteraceae bacterium | reverse complement strand
CAGTCGAGCGTGCCGAGCTCCGGCCGATCGGCAATCTCTATTTCGCGCGTTACGACCCGCCGTGGAAGCCAGGGTTTCTCAAACACAATGAGGCGCTCGTGCGGGTGGACCAGTAGGCCTCTCCCGCACGCTAGGTTCGGGAGTCATGGGGGAGCACCGGCAGAGGAACATCGCGCTGCTCGTGGCCGGCACCTTCTTCATGGAGAACCTCGACGGCACGATTCTCACCACGGCGGCCCCGAGCATCGGTCGATCGCTCGGAGTGCCATCCGTTTCGATCGGCATCACGATCACCGCGTATCTTCTGACGCTCGCCGTGCTCATCCCGCTGAGTGGATGGATCACCCGGCGCCTCGGATCCCGTCGCGTCTTCCTCGCCGCGATCGCGATCTTCACCATCGCCTCCGCGCTCTGTGCCCTCAGCGCCAGCCTGCCCGAGCTCACGATCATGCGCGTGTTGCAGGGCGTCGGGGGAGCGATGATGGTGCCCGTTGGACGCCTTGCGGTGCTCCGCGTCACCGATCGGGCCGACCTCATCCGCGCCGTTGCGCTGCTCACCTGGCCGGCACTGGTTGCGCCGATCGTCGCTCCGCTCGCCGGCGGCTTCATCACGACCTACTTCAGCTGGCACTGGATCTTCCTCATCAACCTGCCGCTCGGTGCCACCGCCTTCGTCTGCACCATGCGCTGGATTGAAAACACCCGCACTCACGAGCAGCATCCCTTCGACTGGCTTACCTTCCTCTTCGGTGCCCTGGCCTCCACCGGAGCCGTCTACGGCATGGAGAAACTTGGTGGCGAAGGCGACCACTGGCAACTGCCGGCGATCATCCTTACCGCCAGTGCTCTCTGCGGTGTTCTGGCGATCGTGGCCGCCCGCCGCCGCCCAACCACCTCGCTCATCGACCTCGAATCCCTCGGACTCAAGACGTACTCGCTCTCCATCTACGGAGCCAGCGCCTTCCGCATCGCCGTCTCCGTCCTGCCGTTCCTGCTGCCGCTCATGTTCCAGATCGCCTTCGGCCTGACTGCTTTCCAGTCCGGCCTGTACCTCTTCGCGCTCTTCGGCGGCGACCTCCTGATGAAGGTGCTGGTCATCCAGACCCTTCGCCGCTGGGGCTTCCGCACGGTCCTTATCGTCAACGGGATCTGCTGCGCCTGCACGATGCTGGTCTGCGCCACGATCAGCCCCTCCACGCCGAGCATCATCATCGGGCTCATCTTGTTCGTGCACGGGGCAACGCGGTCGCTGGAATTTAGCTGCCTCACCACCCTCGCTTACACCGAGATCCCCCCACACCGCATGTCCCGCGCCAACGGCTTCCTCTCGGCCATCATGCAGTTTTCGCTCGGCATGGGCATTGCGGTCGGAGCCATCGCGCTGCGCCTCGCCGCCCACGCGCACGGCCACTCCTCCGCGCTGCCCCAACTGGCCGACTTTCACACGGCCATCTTCGTCGTGGCGGTCCTGGCCCTCGGCCCCGTCGTCGACGCCCTGGGCCTCCCGCACAACGCCGGCGCCAGCACCAGCGGCCATCGTCAGCCGGAACCCGAAGTCAACCTAGCCTGAAACTCACAGATTCTTCCGTTTTCTCACCAAAATGGTGTCAGGTTAACTTATAGGCCTGCCACTAAAGAGGCAAGGTTTACCTTACATATTGTCGTAGGTTTACGACAAGTAAAGAGGCCGTCCGTGGAGAATAGATTGCGTGTCCTGCGAGCCGAGCGCCAGTGGAGTCAGGGAGAGCTCTCCCTGCGCCTCGGCGTCTCCCGGCAGGCCATCAACGCTATCGAAACCGAGAAGCATGACCCAAGTCTCGACCTCGCGTTTCGCATGGCGAACCTGTTCGGAATGCTGATCGAAGAAATCTTCAAATTCGAGGACAAGTAAAGTAGCTAGTGATGGAAGGTACGCTGGCTGGCACTGACGAGCCGTCCGCAGCGTGGTTCACAAATTCGTAGGCATCCGCACTGTGCGGTGCTACCCTTTTGCGCATGGCAGATTCCCTGTCGGTCACCGCGCATGATTCCGTCACCCCCGCTGCGACAGCCCCGTCGCGCCACTCGGTCCTAGTTCGCGTGACCCACTGGCTGACCACCCTCAGCTTCTTCGCCCTGCTCCTCTCCGGCGTGGAGCTGATCATCTCGCACCCGCGCTTCTACTGGGGTGAGGTCGGCAACATCTGGGTCAAGCCGCTCTTCCAGATTCACATTCCGGCGTCGCGAGCCATGGTCGTCACGGGTTACAACTACACCTTGCCGGACCAGAACGGCTGGAGCCGCTACCTGCACTTTCAGTCTGCATGGATACTGGTTCTGAGCGGCCTGCTCTATCTGGTCAGCGGCCTGGTGTTGCGCCACTTTCGCAACGATCTGTTGCCGGAAAAGTCGAGCCTCTCGTGGCGTTCCTTTGCTGAAGGGGTTCGCGAACATATACAGCTGAGGCGGCCAGCGGATTTGCGGTCGTACAACCTGATCCAGCGCCTTAGCTACCTTGGCGTGGTCTTCGGCCTGCTCCCGCTCGCCGTCTGGACCGGCCTGGCAATGTCGCCGTCGTTCGTCTCGGCGTTTCCGTTGACGGTGAACCTGCTGGGCGGCACGCAGTCCGCGCGGACGATCCATTTCTTCGATTCGCTCGCCCTCACTCTGTTCGTGCTGGTGCACGTCTTCATGGTGGTCCGCTCCGGCTTCAAGAGGAGCATGAAAGCCATGACGATTGGGACGCCGGTGGAGCGGCCATGACCGGCATTACTGGCCACTCCTTCGCCCGCGAATCCCCGCGCAGCCGGATCACGGTGAGACCAGTTATCGACGAGGGCCACGCTCGATATGTAAGAATCATACCGCTGGGTGAGGTCAAGCAAATGAAGAGTATCGCACTTGTCCTATTGTCTCTCGCTGTTTTGTACCAAAGCCAACTGAGTGCACAGGCACCCTGCGTACGCCCATCCTCCCTAATGATAGAGATGGTTGGCGCGAAAACACCCGGTCCAGACGGTCTGATCCATTTGTCGTATGATTTCGGCTACACCGATCCCAAGACGAACGATCCCTATCATGATAAGTCTCCGCCGCCGCTACTGGTCACTGAGATGCAGAACGCTGTGGACGAATGGAACAGCTACTCAGGCGTAACGGGAGTGCTTCTTGAGCGTTCGACGAGCGGATTTGTCGACATATCCATTAATCGAAATGACGACCCATCATGAAACCATGGCTGCATCGCGACCACGCCAGACGGAAATATGTATTATTCGAGTGTTTTCCGCGATGCAAGTATAGATCCTGGGAATACTGATCAAGCGAAGAGAGCCTTCAAGCATGAGCTTGGGCATTTATTTGCAATTGATGAACAACCTGCTAGCAATGGCAGCATCATGGAACAAGTGTCAGGCACCTGCGGGCATCCAGATTCAGGCCCGTCCCCAACAGTTACAAGTGCCGATGCTATGTCAGCGGTAAGCTGCATAGCTGCATCGCAAAGCACCCAGTTCGGCGCGCTTCCACCTCCGCCGCCTCCGGTCTACTATTATCCCGGTCCGAGTACTACATACCAATGCATAACGACTTTTGACACTACCTACTATTATAGTAGCTCCGATGGCGAAACTTGGAGCTTTGACGGCAGCATGATCGATAACATCTCGACGGTTTGCTATCAAGCAGGTTGGAGCGAAAATGAAAACGATAATTGCGTTTGCTTTAGCATACTTGCTTCTCCACATACTGCCTGCGTCGGCCCAAGGTCCAGACTTGACAAAGCGAGCGCCTACCGCGCCGGACCTACAGTCACGGACGGAAGAGAAGGGGCAGCTACACGAGAAACTAGACTTGCCGGAGGGGTACGTCTTATATAAGAACCTAAAGGACTTGAGCCGCAATAGCTCTGTCGTACTTCTAGGCAAAGCTATTTCAAACCTCTGCGAGCTATCTCCGGACCGAAAGGGAGTCATGACTCGATATAAAATTAGAGTAGACGACCTACTTGCCGATGACTTTGCCGCCGTCGACCCGAAGGCAGATGGATTCCGTGAAAAGTTTAGTGAGGGACGGGTTGGCCTGAAAAAGGGGAGTACCGTCGATGTGATTTTGCCGGGCGGAAAGATATCGTTTCCGGGTGGCGCGACTGCCCAAATTGACGTAATGAACGTTCAGCGAATGGAAAGTGGTCACAGCTATCTTTTGTACCTCCACTACTCGGCTCAATTGAGAGGATTCGTTGTTACTGGCTTGTCCAGGGGTATGTTTGAAATCGCTGACGATGGTGAGTCTTTGCACTGGATGGCCGTTACAAAAACCGATAAGGGCTTTAGGCTTGAATCAAAGACATTTGAGAGTAGTGTCAGCAATGCACGGACCGAGGCAAAGATGAATAAAGATGCGCACAGATAGTGTTGGGTTGAAACTTGGGCTCGGCCACGACAATATACCAACTTCCCGACAACCCGAAGAACCTGGCCGATGACAGAAGCCAACTTTGCTTACTCCTCATATGCCGGCATTGAACCACGCATCAGATTGGATTGCCCATGAACCCCATTACCCGCCGACGCCTGATCACCACCGGAACCGCCGCAGTTGTGGGAGCGGCTGGCCTTGGAGCCGCCGATCACATCGCCCGACGCTACGGCCTGATGCCGCCGGATAGCGGTGGCATCTATGGTCCCGGCGAAACCCTGACCTACGCCTCGCAACGTCTGCTGACGCGCCATTCGCTGGCCCGCGAGTTTTCGCGCAGCCAGATCTCGCCGCGGCCGCTTCAGAATGTCATCGGCAAGCCCACACCGGAATTCCTGAAGCTCCAGGCGGACGGCTTCAAGGATTGGAAGCTCACCATCGACGGCATGGTGGCGCACCCCATGTCCTTCTCCATCGCGGATATTCGCCGCTTCCCCACCAAAAGCCAGATCACCATGATCTCGTGCGAGGAGGGCTGGTCGTACATCGCCGAGTGGATCGGCACGCCGCTTTCCAACCTGCTGGCCGAGGTGGGCGTTCACCCCGATGCCCGATCCGTCGTCTACCGTTCGATGGAGAAGGGGTGGATGGACAACGTCGATATGGCCGACGCGCTGCATCCGCAGACCTTTGTCGCCTATGGGATGAACAATGCGGACATTCCGGTCCCCAGCGGCGGCCCGCTCCGCCTCCGGGTGCCCCGCCAGCTGGGCTACAAGAGCGTCAAGTTCATCAACCACATCACGATCACCGACAGCCTGAAGAACTTCGCGCTTGGCCCGGGCGAAACGGCACCGGATTTCAGCTACTCCTGGTACGCCGGGATTTGAACTGATCCCGGAGAATGCCAAGGCGTGATTCTCGAGCTATAAGCTTGACAGCTGTAAGCTGACAGCTCAGAATGATCGCCTTTTGGTGTCCTGATATTGACCTATAAAATGAGCCTGTGAGCTTTACCGAACAATACGATGTCGCGATCGTAGGCGCGGGGCATGCGGGCTGCGAAGCTGCGATGGCCTGCGCGCGGATGGGTCTGCGGACGGCGCTGTTCACGCTGAACCTCGACCTGATCGCGCAGATGTCCTGCAATCCGGCGATTGGCGGCATCGCGAAGGGTCACCTGGTCCGCGAAATCGACGCTCTGGGCGGCATTATGGGCGAGGTGGCAGACTCGGTCGGCATTCAGTTTCGGTTGCTCAACACTTCGCGCGGACCTGCCGTGTGGAGTCCACGCGCGCAGTGCGACAAGGCGCTGTACCGCGTGCGCATGAAGGAGATGCTGGAGTCGCAGCCGAACCTGTTTCTGAAGCAGGCGGAGGTTGTGGACGTGATTGTTGACGAGGTGGTCCCACCCACTCATCGCGATAAAACCGCGATGAATGGGGCACGGATTGTGCGGGGGATCAGACTGCGAGACGGGCGGGAGGTTCACGCCGTCGCGACCATCGTCACCACCGGGACCTTCCTCAACGGGCTGATCCACTGCGGGGAGCAACAGTATTCGGCAGGGCGATCTGGCGAGCCGGCGGCAGTGCTGCTGGGTGAGTCGCTGAAAAAGCTGGGCCTGCGGGAGACCCGGCTGAAGACTGGGACGCCGCCTCGGCTGGACGGACGAACGATTGACTGGACGCAGTTTGTGGAGCAGCCGGGCGACGCCGAACCGACGCCGTTCTCGCTGCGGACCCGCGAGATTCCGCTGCGGCAGATTCTGTGTCACATTGCGCGTACCACGCCGGAGACGATGCGGCTGATCCGCGAGAACGCGCACCGCTCGCCTATGTACACCGGCCAGATCGAGGGTATCGGCCCGCGTTACTGCCCGTCGATCGAAGACAAGATCGTTCGCTTCCCGGACAAGGCCAGCCACCAGTTCTTCCTTGAGCCGGAGGGCCTCTCGACACACGAGGTCTATATCAACGGGATGTCGACGTCGCTGCCGATCGAAGTGCAACGAGAGATGGTGCAGAGCATCCCGGGACTGGACCGGGCCGAGATGCTGCGGCCAGGATATGCGATTGAATACGACGCGATCGACCCGACGGAGCTGGACCGCTCGCTGCGGGTGAAGAAGTTTACCGGCCTGTATCTTGCCGGGCAGATCAACGGAACCTCGGGGTACGAAGAGGCCGCCGCGCAAGGGATCATGGCCGGGATCAATGCTGCGCTGCACGTTCGCGGCGAGGAACCATTTCACCTGGACCGGAGTGAGGCTTACATCGGTATTCTGGTTGACGATCTCATCTCCAAGGGCACCGACGAACCATATCGGATGTTCACTTCGCGGGCTGAGTTCCGGCTCCACCTGCGGATCGACAATGCGGACGCACGCCTGACGCCCCACGGCCGGCGGCTCGGGCTGATCGACGACCGGGCGTGGGATGACTACGAAGCACGGCAATCCCGCGCCTCCGAGCTAAAGCAATATCTCAAAAGTACCCGCCGCGACGGGACGCTGCTGTCCGATCTGCTGAAGCGGCCTGAGGTCTCCATTCTGGACCTGAACCTGAAGCAAGGCACGACGTTGGGTGACGGTACCGATACTCCCCTGCAGACAGCCGCCCGCCGCAACGAATTTCGCGCGGTAGAGACGGAGATCAAGTATTCCGGTTACCTGAACCAGCAGCTACGCAATATCGCGAAACTGCAGCGGGCTGAGTCCATGCGGATTCCGGCGTGGTTCGACTACCGCGCGGTTTCGGGGTTGTCGCGCGAGATGCAGCAGACGTTCGAGCGCGTGCGACCGCTGACACTCGGACAGGCGAGTGGGCTGCCGGGGGTGACGCCCGCAGCGGTTTCGCTGGTACACGTCTACATTGAACTGCAGGGGCGCAAGCGCAACGAGGCAGCGAAGCTGATCGCCTGACGTACATTCGGGCAGCCAACTCACGGCTTTGCGGTTTGAGCAACGGAAGTTGAGTTCTTAGGCAGGTGAGCCAGTGCAGCCGGCTGAGCCTTGGCCGCTGCCTGATACAGTTGGGTGGCGCGAGCCGAATCCTGCTTCACCCCATGCAAACCCTTCTCATACAAGAGGCCGAGAATGTACTGTGCGTTTGGATGGCCATTTGCCACCGCCGTGTTCAGCGCCTCAAGTGCAGCGGCTTCATCCTTGGGTCCGCCCCGACCTTCCAGCTGCATCACCGCCAGATTCACCATCATGTCGATGCCTGCGTAGGAGTACAGATTGGACCCCGCGGTGAGCAACTTCCGTTCGTTCAGGATGTTGTTCGTGCCCGCCGCCACCAGCGCACGCGTGTATTGCATCAGGGGGTGCTCGTTGTTCCTCACAGACTGGTCTGAAAGGCTCTTGTCGATTAGCGCGTAGGTGGCACCGGTCCCGGGCGCGGCGATCCAGTGGATATACGCCAGGAATGCCCGGTTTTCCGTCTCCGTCCACTCTGCTGGAGTGTTGACGAACATAATTTCAGCAGCGACAGGATCCGCCGGCATTCCCACTCCAAATAGTGTGGCGATACCCGCTGAGGTCATTTGCGGCAAGAGCGTGGCATGAATGTGACCTCTTTTCTGGAAGCTGACGCTCATTTTTTCGCTATTGCGGGCTTCGTCTAGCAGCTTCTGGTTTTTCCTGGCATCGGTGGGTGGAACCGAATTGCCGTAAGCCCGAATGGTCGCCTCGAAAAGCTTGTCGATCCCCGGGAGTGCGGGGGCGGACGACGCCACAGAATGTTCGGCCATCCACTTTTTCGCCAAGGGGCTGCCGCGATCCGCGCCCTTCTGCATCAGCACCATCGCCTGCGGTTCATTGCGGGCGAGGCTGACGTAGGTCGCAACACTGCCGCCTTCCAAAAGCATCTGCGCCGCCTGGTAGAAGCCATCCGGTTGAATCGCACCAATCTGGTTACAGATTTCAAAGGCACGCTCCGGATTGGGAGCGGTGCCATCGCCTTTCGCCAGCATGCTGGCGTAGATCAACATCGCCCCAGTGTCGCCGGTGCTTGCTCGCGCCGCCCATCCATTGAAAATGGCCTCGTGCGCGGCGTAATCGGCGCGATGTGCGTCGTCGCGCGCGCGCTCGTCGGCCCTAATCCTATCAGTGGCACTGATCGTCTTGAAGCTGTCGGCGATCTTCTTCGCCAGCGCAGCATCGCCGGAGGTGTCGACCTTGGGATTGTCGGCGGCGTTGTTGTGGTAGGCAGTGTTCCGTGCGGCGTCAGCCTTGATGCGGGCGTCGTGCTCATCCTGGACGATGCTGCCGCTCTGGGCAAGGCAGAGGCCAGGGGCAAGGATGACAGCGAGAGAGGCGCACAAACGATATCGAATCATTGCGAGATTCCTTCGAGAACGATACTGGCCGCATACGGCGCGACGCCTCCACTCTACACGCTCAGGCCTGTATCGCGTTGAAATAGAACACCCTGCGCTTGTGTTCGGAGCCGCGAGGTCTTTACGGCAAGTCTGTCACGCTCTTTATCGTTTTCGCCGCGCAGCCAAGGCTCTAAACTAACCGCAATGGTCCGCTGGCTCATCGTCGCCCTCCTGTTCCCAACAGCGCACCCGCAGGAGCCCGGCCAGCCCCTGCAGACCCTCAAGATTTCTACCCGTATCGTTGGGGTCTCGGCGGTGGTGCTCGACAACCGCAACGAGCCGGTTCGAGGACTTACGAAGGACGACTTCATCCTGAAGCAGGATGGCAGAGAGCAGGAGATCCGCTACTTCTCGCAGGATTCCAGCCTGCCCCTGACCCTGGTCCTGATGGTGGACACCAGCTCCAGCCAGAAGATGTTTCTGGAAGATGAGCGAGAGGCCAGCGAGAAGTTTTTTCGCGCCATGCTGACCGGCTCGCCGGATCGTGCGGCGCTGATTCAGTTCGACTACAACGTGCTGCAATTGCAGGCGATGACGAACCAGGTCCAGGCGCTGGAAAACTCCCTTGGCTTTCTGTCCATGCCGCACAGCGCGCCGAGCACCGGCACTTATCGCGGAGGCGGAGGCACGCTGCTGTATGACGCGGTGATCGCGGCTTCGCAGATCGAACTCAGCAAGGAGCCGGGACGCCGCGCCATGGTGATCCTTACGGATGGGGAGGACGTTGGCAGCCACTACAGTATTGAGGAGGCTATTGCCGCAGCGCAGCGGGCCGACGTGGTGGTTTACTCGGTGCAATATAGCGCCGAATCTTTTATGACTTCGAGCCCGCACCGGGCGCCCTCGACCCAACACCCGGACGGCCTAAGCGTTCTGCGGTCGCTCTCGAGCGCGACGGGCGGGCGGGTGTTCACGGTCGACCGCAAGACTCCGCTCGGCCTTATTTACTCGCAGATCGCCGATGACATGCGACTGCAGTATCAGATCGGCTATACGCCACCCGCATCGCAGCCCGGCAGCTATCACAAGATCGAACTGAAGCCGGCGGCGAAGCACCTCACCGTCCACGCCCGCACAGGGTTCTATACGCCGAAATGAGACAGGTGCGGGAACGGGGGATACGTAGTTGTCTTTGCTTGCCGCCCCGCGAATCCACTCGCCCCAGCTCTGCGTCTAACTACCGAGAGGCAGAAATGACACGCAATCAAGGAATCCTGCTAGCGTTACTCTTGGTGGCAGTCGTCATCCTGGGGTACAAACGCATGTCAGCTTTAGGTCCAGTCAGCAAAAACCCGATCGTCGCGCCGTCCATTGACGAGCCGCTCGCCGCGCATCCCGGCACTGAAACTGCGGTATTTGCCGGCGGCTGTTTCTGGGGAACGCAGAGCGTCTTCCAGCGCGTGAAGGGCGTGACGCACACCGAAGCCGGCTACTCCGGTGGCACGGCGAACACCGCTACCTACGACCAGGTGACGACGGAGACTACAGGCCACGCCGAGTCCGTCCAGATCACCTTCGATCCGTCGAAGATCACCTATGGGACACTGCTGCGCATCTTCTTCTCGGTGGCGCACGACCCCACGACGCTGAACCGGCAGGGACCTGATGTAGGCACCAGCTACCGCTCCGCTATCTTCTTCACCAGCGACCGGCAACGTGCGGTGGCGCAGGCTTACATCCAGCAACTGGATGCGGCACATACGTTCCCGGGCAAGATCGTGACCGAAGTGACGCCGCTGAAGGCGTTCTACAAAGGCGAGGAGTACCACCAGGACTACGCCACCAAGAACCCCAACAACCCTTACATCCAGATCTGCGATATCCCCAAGACCAAGGCGCTTGCGGCTCAGTTTCCGGAACTGTTTGTGACGTATAAAGGTCACTAAGTTTCACCTCGAATTTAGGATATTCGGGATAAGCTACCTGAAATGGCCCCCAAATTTGCTGCGTTGATCCTCAGTCTCTTACCGATATCGCTTGCCGGACAATCTACCGGTCACATCGCTGCGGGTTACATTACGTCGGTCAATCCAGACGGCACCTTCTCTGTGGAAGGCTGGCCGGTTCATCTGGAATCCAACCCTGTATTCTTCGTCCATCTCAATCCCGGTGGAGAGGTCCCGGCTACTTCCTTCGAGCCATTCGTCGGTGAATTTGTCGAGGTTGGCGGATCGCGGACCAAAGGAAAATCCACGCAGGGCTTGATTCTCGGGTCCAGCGTAACTCGGATCATGCCTGATCTCGACGCCGTACATGGAACTGCGATCATCGATTTCGTGCCCCCTCCAGACGCTACAGGACCGGACTCCATCGTTCGTGCCGACGGACGCTTTCTACGTATTCCCGCGACTGCTAAGGTCAAGTTCGAAGATGGCCTGATAGCCGGATCGATACTGTCGACAAACACATGGATCACCTACGCGGGGCAAAAGCTGAACGACGGCACGGTCCTCGTTGAGACAGCAACGCTTTGTAAAAACAGTGTCAAAGGCTACGAAAGCAAGTTACAGACGAAAACTGATTACGATCCAGCGGCCGTAAAACCCAATCAACAACAGGGCCGCGCCAGCAAATGGATGTTGGGCTTCGGTCCCAGGAAGGTTCACCCACATTCTGTCGATGTTCTACAGGCTAGGATCACTCGGATCGGCGAAAGCCTTGTGCCGGAATATCAGCGCTCCCTCGCCGCAGAGGATCCCACTCGTCTTAGCTTCCGTTTCTACCTTGTGGACCTTCCGGAGCTCCAGCTTCCCATTGCTCTTACAAACGGGATTGTTCTGGTTCCTTTTGCGAGGCTGAATCGACTGCACAGTGACTCGGAACTAGCAGCACCCTTGGCGATTGCAATCGCCTTCGCGCTCGAAAAGGTGCAGATTCGCGACCGAACGGCTAAAAATACTCTTGCCGCAGCGGAGGTGGCGGGTCTCCTCTCACTTCTTTCTCCAGTGGCGATCGCAGGCCTGGTCGTTGTCAACAAGTCGCGAGAGAGTATTAATGACCTGCAGATCGAGCAGGCCGGGCGGGTCGCGCTCTGCCTGCTGCACGACGCCGGATACGATATCGACATGGCACCAATGGCTCTATGGCTTGCTGACCCCGACGAAGCGCAGCCCATCCAGAAGACCAGGATGCCGAAGCGTGCAGCGGATCTCTACGAGTCCCTCGGAACCGTATGGCAACCGCGGGGTGTCGCGGATCAGCTATCCCCGAAAAACCGCCGAGAGTAAATTCTGCGAACGAATAAGGCCATACGCACCACTGGACACAGTGATGCTTCTGCGTCATCCTAACCACGAGGCTACAATCCGCAATGATTGACACACCGCAAATCGTCACCACCGAGCCGCTCCATTACGCCGCGCTTCACATCACCTGCGCCCTGAGCGAAATGGGCAAGGTGATGGGCCCGGGCATCGCTGAAGTTGTCGGCGTCCTTCAGGCCCAAGGCATTGCGCCGAACGGCCCGTGGTTTACCCACCATCTCCACCGCCCGATGGAGACGTTCGATTTTGAAATCTGCTTCCCGGTGGACACGCCCATTGCAGCGACGGACCGAATCACCCCCGGTATCTGGCCTGCGATGACGGTCGCCCGCACCATTTACCACGGCAATTACACCGGCCTGCCCCACGCCTGGCCGGAGCTGGACACATGGATGAAGGAGGAAGGCCACAGTCAGGGGACGGACTTCTGGGAACGCTACCTAGTGAACCCAAACGACAACCCGGACCCAGCCCAGTGGCAAACCGAACTCAACTGGCCGCTTGCCTGAGCCCGATGGGCCTAATTTGGCTCCGAGTCAACGGCGCATCAATCAGCGCCGCCGGGGTACTGCAACTCCAACGACAACTACTGAGATTCTGGGCCTCGCCCAGAATGACGTGCGGATGAGATTTAAAGCCCCGGCTCCTTTGCGCTACTGGAGCCTGAAGGCGTACACCGTGTCGTTTCCGCCGGCGAGCACCCACTGGTGGCCGTCGAGCATATAGGTCTCTGGCGCATTCGTTTCGTTGATGCGGCTGTACCAGAGTTCCTTGCCGGTGGCGGCATCGTGCG
>JANXWZ010000160.1 GCA_025350865.1 Rhodanobacteraceae bacterium | reverse complement strand
CGAAGACCCGGTCGAAGCCACCGCACTTGCCATTCGCGCGGGCAACGATTCGGACGACGCTGAGTTCGAGACCAACATTCCGCTCGCGGTAAAGCGTGGGCTGCTGACGACAGCCGATGTCGACAAGGCATTGACCCGTGTGCTCCGTGTCGGCTTCCGTCTGGGCGTCTTTGACCCGCCGGCGAATGATCCTTATGGCCGCATTCCCATGTCGGTGGTGCGCTCGCCGGAACACCTCGCACTCGCGCTGAAGACGGCGCAGGAATCGATCACTCTCCTGAGCAACAGGCAGTCGTTCCTGCCGCTGAAACGCGATGCCGTTCACTCCGTGGCAGTGATTGGACCGGCTGGAGATGGAGCCTACGAGACCGGCAATTATTACGGAACGCCAACGCTGAAGGTTGGTGCGGCGGAGGGTCTGCGAAAGCTTCTTGGCAGCGGCGTCTCGGTTCAATACGAGAAGGGAGCTGACTTCGTCGACGCGGCTGATCCCGACGCAATCGCTCGCGCCGTTGCCCTGGCGCGCAAGTCCGATGTCGCTGTTCTTTGCCTCGGAACGAATCTCAAAGTTGAGGCTGAGGGGCGTGACCGCAGGGATCTGAACCTGCCCGGCGCCCAGCAGCATTTGCTGGAAGCTGTCTTCGCCGCGAATCCGCATACCGTTCTTGTCCTGATGAACGCAGGACCGCTGGCCGTTACCTGGGCCAACGATCATCTGCCTGCGATCATTGCGGCGTGGTATCCGGGAGAAGCTGGCGGGACCGCCATTGCGCGTGCGCTGTTCGGCGAGGATAATCCTGGCGGCCACCTGCCGTACACGGTCTACCAGTCGCTCGATGGCGTGCCGCCGCAAAACGAGTACGACGTCTCCAAGGGTTATACCTATCTCTACTTCAAGGGCGTCCCTCTCTATCCCTTTGGACACGGACTCAGCTATACCCGCTTCGCGTACAGCCACCTGAGCCTGTCGTCGAAAGCGGTAGCGGCGACCGGAAAGATCGATGTCTCCTTCGATGTGAAGAACACGGGAGACAGAGCCGGTTCGGTCACGCCGCAGCTGTATACCCATCAACGTAAGAGTGTTGTGGTGCAGCCTATCAAGAGTCTCCGCGCCTTCCGTCGCATTGAGCTTCAGCCCGGCGAGACGAGCCATGTCACGTTCTCGCTACCGGCATCACAGCTTGCGTTTTATGACACGCCGTCTCATGACTTCAAGGTGGAACCAGGAACTTTTGACGTTCTCGTCGGCGAGTCGTCCGATGATATCCTGCTGCGCGGCCAGTTTGAGGTGACCCCTCGCTAGCAGGGTCTTGCTTCGATCCGTGAACGCCGTCACCCGGCCCATCGCAAAGACTGCCACCTGCTAGACCACTTCCGGCATCGTGCCGACGGTCGCTATTCCCCAATGCTGAACAAGCGGAGGAGAAATTCGTCACATCTGGTCGAACCATTCCGGGCGTTTGCAACGCCGGTAGCCGATAATTGGCCCGTCGGGTAGGTGACTTGATCAGGAGATTCATGTTCAGCTTTGGACCTCGCAGCAACCGTGTGACAGGTCACCGTGCCTGGGCGCTGGTTTGCTCGCTGGTTCTGGTAACTGGTGTTGCCTTGATGGGGCAAACACCGTTAGCAGCCTGGCACGGGGTTCTGCAGGATGAGCGAGCCCAACCGATCAAGGGTGCGACGGTAGTGCTCGAAGCTGGAAAGGAACAGCTCAAGGCGACGACGTCTGCGGATGGATCTTATAGTTTTAGCGCGGTGCCGCCGAGCGGTTATAACTTGTCCGTCGATAGGAAGGGGCAGGTATTTCGTAGCGCGGTTGTGATCCAGATCTCAACTGCCGGTTCGAAGGCAATCCTCACCCTGAAGGCCGATGGAGAAGTGGTCGCCGAAGAGCAGCACAAAGAGACTGCCGCTGGAGGCGAGAAGCTATCCAGTAAGTCGGTCAGCGAGATTCCACTGAATAAGCGCGACTTTAGCCAGTTGCTGCTGCTTGCGGCGGGTACGGCAGCCGATCCGAGCGGGGCCTCGAACTTTACGCAGCAGTTCGCGATTAACGGGCAGCGAGGCGTGGAAGCGACGTTTGCGATGGATGGCGCAGACATCAGCGACCCGGAGCAGGGGGGAGGCACGTTCACAAACTTCAATGTGGATGCCGTTCTCGAGATGCAGTCGCTCTCTGGCGTGATGCCGGCGGAGGTTGGACAGGGCTCGTCTGGCTTCACGAACATTGTTACGCGGTCGGGAACGGATGGCGTGCACGGCTCGGTATTCGAATTTGTTCGGAACTCGGCGCTGGACGCTCGCAACTACTTTGACTTTTCTTCCCCGGCAAATCCGGGCCGCATTCCGCCATTTAAGCGTAATGAGTTTGGCTTGACGAATGGCGGGCCCATCTACGTGCCGCGTGTCTATGACGGCAAGGGTAAGGCTTACTACTTCGTGGAGTACCAGGGCTTTCGGCAGGTGCTTGGCACGACGCAGGTGTTCTCTGTGCCGACCGCGTTGCAGCGTGCTGGAACCGACGTGACGGCGTACGCGGGCGATACACTGACGGTCCCGGTGAACTCAGCGATTGCCGCGGTGCTGGCGCGGTATCCGCTGCCGAACTACCCGCAGGGAACGTTTGGGGCGAATACTTATGCGACCTCGTCAAAGGTCGCTACGCATGCGGATCAGTTCTCGCTTCGGCTCGACTATCAGGCTCGGAAGGGGAACCATTTCTTTGCCAGAATAACGTTTGATAATCTCGATGGACCAACGACGAATCCCGATCAGACGGTACTCAATCCGACGTTCGGCGTTACGTACGGGGACCGGCAGCGAAGTGGTGTCTTTACCTGGGCTCTGACGGCGACGCCAAAGCTGACGTTTGAGAGTACCGTCGCGGGCATCCGTACCACGCCATCGTTTACGACTCCAAATGAAACGGAACCCGCGATCAAGTTCAACGACGCCCTCTTTGAACCGTTCAATGCGCCTGCGGGGTCGGTTACTAAATCCTTCACGAATCTGTTTCAGTTCGGGGAGAACGTCACGTTCACCACATCGTCACACGCGCTGAAAGTGGGCGCAGAGGTACGACTCTGGCGGGACTCGAGCTACTTTGGCATTTCGCCCAATGGGGAGTACGACTTCGGCGGCGGCACGGCGTTCTCTCCGGTGAACATCCTTTCGCAAAGTGGACTGCATAACGTCAAGGTTGGCGATCCGCTGCCGGATACACTTTCAGCTTTCCTGACCGGAAGTCCATTTGCGTATGCGCGGGCGGTAGCTTCATCCAATTTTTCGAATGGTGCGCGGATCGGTCCCGCAGCAGACAGTCGAAACTCGTATGAGGCGTATGTGCAGGATGCATGGAAGATTACGCCACACCTCGTGTTGAATTTCGGGCTCCGCTATGAGGTATATACCCCTTTGCGGGAGCGGGCGCGGCGCGGTTCCGGCTTCTATTCGACTGCGAATGGCGGACAAGAGTTCCTCGTGAATCCTGATCCCGTCTCGAAAACGCGGATGAATAACTGGGGGCCTCGCGCGCAGGCTGATTATGCCTTTACGAGCAAGCTTCGAGGTCACGCCGGCGCTGGACTCACAACAATTCCCCAAAACATCTGGCAGGAAAACTTCCTTACCGGGGCGTTGCCCTTTGTGTTCTATCCGCGGATCACGGCAGCGTCCGGCAGGCAGATCGCTTACGGATTTCAGATCACCCCGGCGCAGATTCCGCGTGTGTACAACACCAGCGGCACAGACATATTTGCGACAGGCAAGAGCACCGACGTGCCCGCGAATACGGTGCTTGACATCAATCGACTGGAGCGGGACCTGACAACGCTGTCGGGCCAGTCTGCTCCTCTGGATGTTGCGGCGATTAGTCGCAGTTTTGGCAACGGCATGCTCGCGACATGGACACTCGGCTTCGAACGTTCGCTGGGAGGGATAACTGCATCTGCCAGTTACGTCGGCACAGCGGGTTATAAGCTTGCGAGAGTCAGCTTTCCGAATGCCTACGCCGGCGCGACACCCGCTTTCGCTAAATTCACCCAATTCAACGCGGCCGGTACACCAACGGGCGGCTTTGGCTTAGAGAGCCAGGTGACCTCTTCGTCGCACTCCAGCTACCACTCGCTGCAACTCTCGGCCTCGGGCCAGACCGGGCATGGCGGGCCTGGGCTGCAGTCGAGCTATACATGGTCTAAGTCGATCGACGACACGAGCACGGTGGCTGGAACTTCGGTGACGAGCACGGTCGGCGCCATCTCGCAGGCAGCACCGCAGAACCCGTTTGATACCCACGCCGAGCGAGCGCCTTCCACGTTCGACATTACGCATTCCTTCACGCTCAGCCTGGCGCAGGAGATTCCGCTGCAACATCTCGTGTTTCTCCGCGGGATCAATCGCAAGGTGACGGAAGGGTGGCAGCTGATCAACGTCTCGACGATCAGCAGTGGACTGCCGTTTACGGTGTACTCGGGCGTGCAGCAGACGGGGGCTGGATCCTCGAACGCGGACAGGCCTGACCAGATCGCGCGACCTGCGCTCTCAACGTCTCGCAAACGGCGGGAGGATTACTTTGGCCGCGGCGATAACAATGCATCTTTCTTCTCGATCCCGATCCATGTACCGGGCGGAACGGGCTCGAACCTGGGGCGATTCGGAACGCTGGGCCGCAACAGCTTCCGGGGACCGGCGTTTTACGACTTCGATATCTCCATGGTGAAGGACACTCCGGTGGGGCGACGCAAGTCTGGAAGCGAGTTGGTTGACGTGCAGTTTCGCGCGGAGTTCTTCAACATCTTCAATGTCGTAGACATGGGACTGCCCTCGAACACGGTGGTCGGCGCTGGATTCGGGCTGATCAACCGCACGGCAGGGAGTTCGCGGCAAGTACAGTTTTCGTTGAAGGTGGCTTACTGAATAGATCGCGCAAAACACCTTCTGTCGCGAAGGCACCGGCAAAGACTACTTCGTCAAGGGCGGTTCTTCGATTCGAAGGATCTGGTTGGTGGCGATGTTGGTAAGAATCTGGGTGATCCCGGATGGCCAGCGGATTTCGATTTTGGTCGCGGTTGCATCAGGGCCGAGACCGAAGTGGGCGCGCTTGTCTGAGGAAGAAAGATAGCTGCCGGCGGTGGTCACCATTTGCGACTGCGTACCACGGGCGGAGGTGAGCTTAATTTGTGCCCCGATAGCGTCGCGGTTGGAGGTGTGTCCGACGAGGTTGAGGATGAGCCAGTGGTTGGTATTCACCGTGTCGTTGTGAATGATGTGCGGTGTCCCGTCGTTCGTGCTGACGACAGCATCCATGCGACCGTCGTTGTCGAGATCGCCGAGTGCGAGACCGCGAGATACCCAGGCCTGCTGAAAAACGTCGCCGGCTGAGTCGCCGACATCGCTGAAGACCCCCTTGCCGATGTTGCGGAGCAGGAGCATGGGCTCGCGGTAGTGGATCTGGGGGTAGTTGAGTTCTACGTTGTCGACGTCGTGTCCCTGTGCGACGAGGATATCTTTCTGACCATCGTTGTCGTAGTCGACAAAGTGGATTCCCCAGCCGGAGTGGAGTGAGGTGAAGCGTCCGATGCCGGAGACGTAGGTGGCATTGGCGAAAGAGCCGTCGCCGCTGTTGCGATACAGCGCATAGCGCTCGTGGGCGAGGTCGGTGATCACGAGGTCGGGGAGGCCGTCGTTGTCGTAGTCCTGGAAATCGATACCCATGCCGGCGTAGGTCTTCCCGTTCTCGTTGACGGCGACCTCGGCTGCGAGGCCGACCTCTTCAAAGGAGCCGTCACCCTTGTTGTGATAGAGGAACTCAAACATGGAGTCGTTGGCGACGGCAATGTCGACATGGCCATCCTGGTCGAAATCGTTGATCGCGATGCCGAGACCTTTGCCGGGAACATCTAGGCCAAGCTTCCTGGAGACTTCGCTGAAGTGACCATTGCCGTCGTTGTGAAAGACAAGCGCCGTGATGGTGGGAAATAGATCGGGGTGGCAGTAGTTGCGGTAGCCTTCGCGGTGCTCGCCACAGTAGACATCGTCAAAATCCCACTGGACATAGCGGAGGACCATGAGGTCCAGCTTGCCGTCGTTGTCTAGGTCGACCCACGCGGCCGACGTATACCAGGATTCGCCCGGCGCGGTTGGGCCACTGGTGCCGGAAGCGGAGGTGACGTCGCTAAATGTGCCGTTGCCATTGTTGCGATACAGGTGGTTGCCGCCATAGCCGGTCACGAACAGGTCTTCGTAGCCATCGTTGTCGTAGTCCCCTACGGCAACGCCCATGCCGTAGCCGATTCCCTGCAGGCCAGCCTTCTCGGTGACATCTTCAAACGTACCGTCCTTTTTCTGGTGATAGAGCCGATTCCAATCCTGCGGACCTGACTTCTTCGGGATGGTGCCTTTGGGCGTTGGGTCGGCGAGATGGGCGCCGTTGACAAAGAAAATATCGAGCAGGCCGTCGTTGTCGTAGTCGAAGGTCGCCACTCCGGAGCCCATCGTTTCAATGAGGTATTTGTGGGGTGTGTGCGAGGCTACGGCGGTGAAGTTGATCCGGGATTTCGCGGTGATATCGGAGAAAGCAGCGATCGAAGTTGGAGCGGCCGGGGTCTTCGGAGACTGCGAAACGGCGGCCAGGCTCAGACTGAAAAGGCCGAGCCAAGAGATGGAAGAAATGGCTGACACAATGCCAGAGAATCGCTTCGATTTGTCCTGCCGTCCGCCCACCGGACGATGCTACACTTTTTTGATGTAAGCGGTTAACTAGGAAGCCCCGAACGGCTTCAAGCCGATGAGAATGCAATGACCATCAAGGCAGTTGCAGAACTCGCGCACGTGTCAACCGCAACTGTGTCGCGGGTGATGAACGGAACTGCAAAGGTGAGTCCGCGCACCGCAGAACGCGTGGAAAGAGCGATCAAATCGCTCAATTTTTATCCAGATACCAACGCGCGTGCTCTAGGGTCGGGCCGCAGCAATTTGTTTGGACTGATCATCTCCGATATTACGAACCCGTTCTTCCCCGAACTGGTGAAGGCGTTTGAAGATATCGCCGTGGTGCACCGTCAAGACGTGTTGATTGGAAACACGAACTATGACCAGGAGCGGATGCAGATCTGTGCGCAACGCATGCTCCAACGCCGGGTAGATGGCATTGCGATTATGACCTCCGAGATGGATGACAAGCTGGTAAAAGATTTCTCTCAGAGAGGGATTCCCTTAGTATTTCTCGACGCTGCAACGGCCGGGCCTGGCGTAAGCCGAGTTCAGATCGATTACTCGGCGGGTATCGACGATGCAGTGGAACACCTGATTGCGTTTGGTCATCGGCGCATCGCGTTTATCAGCGGGCCGCTGCGCTTGCAGTCCGCACAGATACGCTACAAAGCGTTTGTCGAAAGCGCGGTGCACGACCACCTGGATCGTGATCCAAGATTGATGGCCGAGGGCAACCACAGAGTGGACGGCGGACATGATGCCATGGCGAGGATCCTGGCGTCCGGTGTAGCACCGACGGCGGTCCTGGCGTCTAACGATTTGACCGCGATGGGTGCAATGGGCGCGATTGCAGAGGCCGGGTTGCGTGTGCCGGAGGACATCTCAGTCATTGGATACGACGACATCCAACTGAGCGCCTTTACGATGCCTCCGCTGACTACGTTGAGCCTGCCGCGTGCGGACATAGCAACCGCAGCTTTTCGAGCTTTGTGGAATGCGATTACGTCAGACGGAAAGAAACCTGTGACGGGCACGAACTGCATGGTGACGCCGCGGTTGGTGGTCCGGGGATCTACGGGACCGGTCAAGCGACAGAAACCGGCGAAGGAGGTGTCAGTGAAGAGGAGTGGCAGGGAGAAGAAGTAAGAATTTCGAAGATTATCAGGCAGATAGTGAAGTTCACGCTGAGTCAGGACGATGCGTAAATCCTTCCCATGACTCGGCACGACATGCTCAGAACGACCAAAGCAACAGGGACGGAGAATCATGATTAGATCCATGAAGAAGATGACTTACTGCCTGGCCTTTGCGGGCTTTGTGTTCTTTCAAATGAAAGCGCTTTCACAGGATAGTGGGACCATCCACTTTAACGCCGAAACGAAGGTGTTTCGGCTGGATGGCGGAGGCGTAACCTACGCCTTCGGCGTGAACGATGGTGACGAACTTCAACCGGTGTACTGGGGTCACGCGGTAAGCCTGCAGGATAAGCTTGCGGCAGCGAAGCGATTGCCCGAGGCCGCGTCCTTCGATAGCACGGCGAACACGACGCCGAAAGAATTTGCTGGGTGGGGTGGAGGGATCTACACGGAACCGGCGCTGAAGGTGACTTTCCCCGACGGTAATCGAGACCTGGTGCTGCATTATGTCAGCCACAAGATTGACGGAAACACCCTGACCGTCACCGTGAAAGATGTAGAACGGGCCGTCGTTGTGGAGATGCAATATACGATCGATCCGGCGACGGGGATTGTTGGGCGGTCGGCGGTGATTGAGAACAAGACAACTTCGCCCATCATGATCGAGGCTGCGGCGGCGGCGACCTGGAACTTACCGCAGGGAACGGACTACTCCCTGCGCTACCTGACAGGACGATGGGCTGGAGAGTGGCATCTGCAGAAGCAGGCATTGTTGCCCGGTGAGGTCGTGCTGCAGAGTAAGCGCGGTTCGACCGGGCACCAGAACAATCCGTGGTTCGCCATTGAGCGTGGGGAACATCCGGATGAAGAGAGCGGCGACGTCTGGTTTGGCGCGCTGGCATGGAGCGGATCCTGGCGAATCTCGGTCGAGCAGGACCAGTTGCAGCAAATCCGCGTGACGGGTGGGTTCAATCCATTCGATTTCGGCTACAAACTTCTGCCCGGCAAAGAGCTGAAGACCCCTGTCTTTTATGGGGGCTACAGCCATGCGGGCATGGGCGAGGCATCGCGCATTCTGCACCGGTTTGAGCTTGCGCAAATTCTGCCGCAGTCCCCAACGCCAAAGCCGCGACCGGTCATCTACAACAGTTGGGAGGCCACGGAGTTCCGCGTGGATATGCCCGGGCAGTCGGCACTGGCTGACAAGGCCGCTTCGATTGGGGCGGAGCGGTTCATCATGGACGACGGCTGGTTTGGCCAGCGCAAGGATGACCACGCCGGTTTGGGAGACTGGTACGTCAACAAGGAGAAGTTTCCGAATGGACTCAAGCCGCTCATTGATCATGTGCGTTCGCTGGGCATGGACTTTGGGTTGTGGGTAGAACCGGAGATGGTCAACCCGGACAGCGATCTTTACCGGAAGCATCCGGATTGGGTGCTTAACTTTCCGGGGAGGCCGCGGACCGAACAACGCAACCAGATGGTTTTGAACCTGGCGCGAAAGGATGTTCGAGACTATGTATATGGATTTCTCGACGACATCCTGGCGCATAACCAAATTGCATTTCTGAAGTGGGACTACAACCGCAACTGGAGCGAGCCGGGTTGGCCGACCGTAGCACCGGATGAGCAGAAGCAAGTGTACGTCGAGTACACGCGCAATCTTTATTCCATACTGGCTGATCTGCGGAAGAAGTACCCCAACGTTGAGATTGAATCGTGCTCCGGCGGCGGGGGTCGTGTTGATCTGGGAATACTGGGACACACGGACGAGGTCTGGCCGTCAGACAACACGGACCCATTTGACCGGCTCAGCATTCAGGATGGTTTCTCGTATGCCTACACGCCGGGCGTGATGATGGCATGGGTTACGGATTCCCCGAGCTGGGTGAACAACCGTACAACGACCCTTACGTATCGGTTCCTCTCATCGATGCAGGGCGGACTGGGCGTGGGAGCGAACCTGACCAAATGGAGCGATGCGGACTTTGCGACGGCAAAGGAATTGATCGCGGCCTACAAGGGAATTCGCGAGACTGTGCAGCATGGCTCTCTGTACCGGTTGGTCTCTCCGAGGGATGGGAGCGAACAATCAGTAACGGAGTCTGTTTCAATCGACAGGAAACAGGCCGCGCTGTTTGCATTCCTGCACTCGAGCACGATGGGGTATCCATATCCTCGAGTGTTTTTGAAGGGGCTTGACGCGAACACCACCTACAAAGTCACGCCAATTGCCGGGGCCCTGCGCAAAGATTCACCAGCGTCAGCGACCGGGGCATACTGGATGTCCCATGGCGTTGACTTGGAGTTGCGTGGAGACCTGCAAGCCGCGGCGTTCCGTTTTGACGCACAGTAGATAAGACAAACTGAGGGACCAGAAAGCTACGGCCTCCTGGTCCCTCAGTTCATGGCTGTAGATTCCAAAACCCTGCGGACTACTCGGCTTAGACAAGTTCCTTGGATGAGGCGGTCAGGTTGAAGGTGAGCGTCTGCGTGCCAAGACGTGGGTGTTTTGCGGTCAGGCGAACGCTTCCCGCCGTCTCTCCTGCGCGAATCCACACTGCGCCGGTGCCACCAACGAGTACGAAGGGATTGTCGCCAATAAGTTTCGCAGGGCCTTCCAGCGTCAGGAGGATGGGCGCGTCGGCGTAGGTGCGGATAGCGCCAAATTCGTCGGTGACTCGCATGACGACGCGGGTGGTGTCCGCGCCGTCGGCGACGAGTGTAAGGTCATCCGGCAGGAGGGTGAACTTGCGATCGACGCCGCGGCCTGAGAGTGTTTTGGATATGACCTGCTGGCCCTTGATAAAGCCGTCAATGCGCAGGTCGCCCCATGCGATGTCGAAGGCCTTGCGGTCGATGTTCTTCGTCTCCAGGACAAAAGGTGCATAGGTGAGGTGCTGGAACTCAGTGCGGTCCGGGTCGAGTTCCGCGATCAGTTTCCAGGGATTGGATTCGAGACTACCTTCGCGCAAATAAAACTTGAGGTGCTCGCAGTTCGAGCAGACAACAGCCTTGCTGAAGGCGGTTGATTCATCGCTGTTGGCCCAGTGGAATGCCGGTTCCAGGACGATCTCTTCTGCCGGATCACACTGTGATTTGTAGAAGCCTGCGGCGGGCTTGTTCTCGCGGAAGATGTCCGTAACGCCGTGGTAGCAGATGCGGTCGCCGGCACCGAAGTTGGCGTGGGTGTTGTAGTCGAACGCGCACCATCCGATGCCGCCCGCATATTGGGGGTCGGAGGCGAGTTGGTTATGAATGGCCGCGTGGCGGAGTGTGTGCTCGCGCTGCCGCTCGTCGTCGTCCGTAGTCTTTGTGGGGAATGTGTGCCCAACGAACTCAGTATTCAGATAAAGAGGGTGGTTGGGTTTGCGGAGTGGGAAGCCGAAATCGTTCATCGTCATGACGTCTTCCAGCAGTTCGCTCTCGTAGATATACCGGATTCCACCCGTCTGGCGAGTCTTGTCGAGCGCATGCGCAAACGCATTGGTACGGGTGTAGAAGCCGTGGTCGTCGAGGGATTCGTTGATGCGAACGCCCCAGAGAATGATGGATGGGTGATTCCAGTCGCGCCGAATCATACGGCCGACGTTGTCGATTGAGACCTGCTTCCACGGCTCGGGACCGATGTGCTGCCAGCCGGGAATCTCTTCGAGGACAAGCAGACCGATCTCGTCGCAACGGTCTAGAAAGTGGCGCGATTGCGGGTAGTGTGACGTGCGGACGATGTTGCAGTGCAAGCCCTTGCGCAGGATGTCTGCGTCTTTACGCTGCACCCGAGCCGGCATCGCCTGACCGACGAACGGGAAGGTCTGATGGCGGTCGAGACCGCGAAGCTTGATGACCTTGCCGTTGAGCGAGAAGCCGCCCGGGGTAAACATCGCCTCGCGGAAACCGATGCGGCGGGTGTCTTCATCGAGCAGGACACCCTTCTGGGACAGGCTGACCTTAACGTTGTAAAGGTGAGCGTTCTGGATGTCCCATAGTTTGATTCCGGAGAGCCCGGTGATCGTGAGAGTGTGTCTCGCGGGATCCTGCGTCGTTTGTGTGCTGGCATTCGCGCGGGCCACGGTGTCCTGGCTCATGTTTGCGTTGGGATCAGCCTCGCTCGTAAGAGAGCCAGTGCTGCTGGCCTTACCGATAACCTTGTCGCCGTCGCGGAGTTCTACATCAATGGTCAGATTGTCAGCAACCTTCCCGCCGAGGAACACATCGATGTCGAGCGATGGAGTGGAGCTGAGGACATCTTTGGGATTGGCGTGGATGTTGTCGATGTAGGTGGGCGAGACGATGCGCAGCGAAACCTCGCGATAGATGCCACCAAAGGTGAGGTAGTCGATCTCGTGGCCGAAGGGCGGTATGTCGGCTCGCTCGGTCGAGTCTACCTGGACCGTAAGGATGTTTTCAGCGTCGGCGTGAAGGTGCTCGGTCAGTTCGAAAGAGAAGGGCGTGAAGCCTCCTCTATATTCCCCCAGCGGAACTCCGTTGATCCAGACGGTTGAGGCGGTCATGACGCCTTCGAAGTCAACGAAGACGCGTTTACCGCGGGCGGCAGCGGGATAGCGGAAGCGGCGCCGGTAGGTGGAGATAAACTCGTAGTCCTTGTCGTCAAAGTTGTGCCAGGGGAGGATGGCATTGGTGTGAGGAATGACCACCGGCTGGAACGCCGCATCGTTGAACGAGGCGAGATGTGCCCTGTCTGCCTTGGCAGGGTGGAAGCGCCAGTTGCGATTCATCGGGAGGATAGAACGACCTTGCGCGGGGGGTTCTATCGCGAAGACTGAGGCAGAGCTAAGGGCTGAAGCGGCGGCGGCGGTAGCGGTAAACTTCAGGAATTCGCGACGTTGCATGATCTCTCCGATAGGTGCGCAGGCAAGTGTAATTGTGAGGTGTAGGAATCACGTACGCCTGAACGCATTCCCAAATAAACTCCAAAAACGGAGCAATGTAAAGCGTTACATTTGGACGAGGATTTGGCCTGGATGGGCGGTGTTTTCATTCTTATCCGTCGGTTGCGAGTGCAAGAAGTGTCTTCAGGTTGATCGCGGAATCCGATTCCACGCCGCGGGGAAGTGATGGCGCGACGACCAGAGCCTGTCGTTGCGCCTCAAACCAGACCACAAATGCCGAGCGGTCGGCACCTGGAAGGCGCTGCTGATTGAGCCAGTGATACCAGGCCCCCATGTCGGCGTCGACCAGCGAACCAGCCGGGTCGAGTTCAACGTGTGCGTCGGTGGCAGAAAGCAGTTCGTTCATGGGTCTCTGTCGCTGGCGTGGAGCGTACCTGACCAGCAGCGTCAGCGGCTGCGCCCGCCGGAGCGCTTCGCGGGTAGCCCATTGTGCGAAGGTGGTGGCGAAGATCTGGGTGCCAGATCCTTCCGTAAAGAGACGCAGCTGGAAACGTTCGAGCACTGGGTCTGCCGGCTTGTGGATGCCGAGGTCGGATGGCGAGAGCAGCGCGAGTCGAGTGCGGAGTTCTTCTGGCCCCATCCCTGGATGGGCGATCTGGGCATCCATAAACCGGAGAAGCCTGGAACGAAGTGGTTCGAGTTCTTGATAGGCGACGCTAGTGAGGGATGCGGTTGATCGCGCGGGCTGCCCGCCATCGATGTACCAGTGCGCGTAAGGTGCGGCATGCGCGGCTGCGCGGCTTGCGACAGCCGAGAGAATGAATTCTAACCCGTTTTCCGGATCGATCTTCGTGAAGAACGTGCCGTGTTGACGCAGGTTCAGGAACAGCGGCTCTGCGGCAGTGGTGGCCCCTTGGCCGATGACAGCAATGCCGAGACGGGGAAGCGGCAGGGGCGCGGCAGGGGTCGCCGCGCTGAGCGTTTGACCATATTGCGTCGCGGCAAGGCGGAAAGCATCGAGTTGCCGGGTAGACCAGAGGTGGGCAGACTCCTGCTCGACGAACTGCGCGGGATGATTGACCCAGTCACTGGCTGTGAGGGATGTAGGCAAGCCCAACTGCGCGAAGGAACGAAACAGGTTGTCCAGTTGCGAAGGAGTCAAGGATTTGAGATAGGCAAGTTCGGAGTCGATGGACAGACGCTCCGCGGGAAAACTGTAGTCATACTCAATGAGTTCTCGGAGGAGTGAAGGTAGGAAGGCGATAGGGAGCCGCTGCAACAGAACAAGATGGTCGACCGCAACTTTGTGCGCCAATGGCGGGTACGCGGTAAAGGAGGCAGGGGTGATAGCGTTCGGGAGCATAGCTAGAGCAGCTCCTTGATGAGCGACCCCTGCGACTGCGCTGCGTTGAAGCCCATCATGGCTCCAATGCTGGGGACGACGTCGATGGACTGCAGCGGACTATCGTAGATGACACCCTGACGTACCCCGGCACCAAGGGCCATCATCCAGGTGGTGCGTGACGCTGGGTCGCCCGTGCGATGGTGCTGGAAACCATTGCCGCCCGAGTCTTCGTCGCTATCGCGACCGAAATCGGGAAGGATGAGAAGCGTGGTGTTGCCGGCGTACTCCGGTTCCTTCTGGATGGTGGACCATAGTTCAGCGCACAGGCGATCTGTGCGGCGAATTGCGTCGATGTAGAGCGAAAACGCACCGGAGTGAGCGACATCGATATCGTGCATGGTGATCCAAAGCAGGCTGGGGGACTGCTCGTGCATCAGCCTTCGGGCGATGTAGAGAGAGAGTTCATCAGGGCTGGAAAGTGTGCTGGCGTGCGCGGTGAAGTCATCTACGGAGAGCTTGAGGACGCGCTCAAGCTGCTCCAGCTCAAAGTCTCCGCCGGCAAGTTGTGGGGCGTAAAGCGGTGTCTCGTAGTTATCGTGCAACAGGTGATTGAAGTCAGTTTTGCCGCCCGCACTAGCTGCACTGAGGAGATGTTTCGGAAGGACAACACGCGCACCAAAACCCGGACCAAAGCCGCGAGTTTCGCTGCCGCCGATATGGTTGAAACCGTTGCTGGGGGCCACCACCCAGGCATCGGACGCAGGACGCGCGAGGTCTTTGCGGAAGTACTCGAAGATGGTGGGATGATCGGGAGGCACGGCCGAGAAGTTGTTCAGGGTTTCGTACACCCCTGTTGCGAGGCTGGCCGTCGCGACATAGTGGCCGAGGATGCCTTGATTCGTAACGTGGGTGAAGAAGCTGGACTGGGGTATCAGCTCTTTCATCATGTGGGGGATGTTAACCTGCCCCTGCGGAGCGAAGGTTTCCTGATCTCGCGCCCCGCCACCAAACGTAACGACCACCACTTTGCGCTTTTTGACGTTGCTGGCGGCGTAAACGAAAGGGCTGGCTCCCATCAGGGCCGACCCTGCCGCAATGCCGGTGGCGTCGCGGAGAAAGTCACGGCGTGTGACGCCAAGCCTGCGGGCGGCCGCTTCGGCGGAGAGCGAAGCATGCCAGGGTAGCTGCTTATCGCCTTTGCTGGATAATCCGAACCGCATTGTCATTCCCTTCCCAGCACTTACTGCGGTGGAGCTGCCTGCGGTGTAGACGACTTGGAGGAATATACGAACTGCTGGATTTCAGCGCGCTCTTTTTCTATTTCGGCGAGATGCTCTGAACGGAGCTTCTGATAGATGCTGTATTCGGCCTGGGCACGGTCTTTCTGGCCGAGACGAGTATAGTCCGTGCCGAGTCGGTAGTGCGCGTCGGCGAGATTAGGGTCCAGTTCAATCACCCGGAGATATTCGGGCAGCGAGCGCTTATATTGATGCTGGTCGGCGTACAGGTTGCCAAGTTGAAAGTGAGCCTGCGCCAGGGTGTCATCCAGTGCGATAGCTTTCTTGAGCAAATCTTCGATGAGCGCGAGGTTAGCGCCAGCCGATTCAACTGGACGTCCCTTCTTGAGGCTCATTGCGTAGTAGAACTGTGCAGGGGCATTGGCAGGTTGCTGCTTCGCATAGCGCTCGAAGCGGCGGCTGACCTCATCTGCCTGCGAGGGCGAGCTATCGTAGGCGCGGGAGAGGAAGAGGTAGCAACGAGGGTCGGATGGGTCAATGTCCGCCGCTTGTAGAAGCGCTTTGACTGCCTCTTCGTAGAGGCCCCGAGCATAGAGGGTCATGCCGAGTCCGATGAATGCTCGGGCAGCTGTCGGATAACGCTGCGTGGCCGTGCGGAAGACCTCGATTGCAGGCTCATAGGTGCGATGCAACAGGAGTTCACTCCCCCAGTCGAAGAGGTTGGACTCGCTGGGGTCGAGGTGGGCCGCAGATTCGAACTCATTCGCTGCAGCCACGAACTGGCCATCCTTCTCGTCAATTTGGCCGAGCAGGTTGTGAAGTTCGCCGGCGTCTTGCAGCTTTAGCAAAGTCTGCACGACTTGTCGCGCTGCCGCGAACTGGTTGAGCAGGAGATCGGTCGTGGCGAGATCGTAGCCGTTGTCGTAGGCGTTCGGCCTGACCTGCTGCGCGTGCTGTAGAAAAGGGCGCGCCGCGGACAGCTTCCCCTGCTGGGCGTAGAACTCGCCGAGGTTGTGGTTGGCGGTGTAATCGTTGGGAACCAGATCGAGGGCCTTCTGAAACTGCTCCTCTGCGGGGGCTATCTTTCCGAGGCGATTGAGACAGGCCGCAAGGTTTGTCCGAAATGGGGCAGACCCCGGCTGGAGCCGCACGGCAGCTTGAAGGTGCACGGCGGCTGTGCCGTCCTGTGACACCGCAGCGTAGTTGAGACCAAGCAGTTCCTCTACCTCGAAGTTGTCGGGGATTGTCGCGAGAAGTGTTTCGAGCTGAGCGGCGGACTGAGCGAAGTGGTGGGATTCGTATGCCGCAACGGCTGACTGAAACTGTTGATCGGGCGATGCGCTGGGAGTCTTCTGGGCGAGCGATTGCGGCGCGAGGGCGACCGTGATCCCCGCAAAAAGACTGGCGATGTTACCGATCAGCTGCCGGTGAAACGTACTCACAACCTGCCCCTACTCCAACAAGATTGGAGAAACTTCCTGTAGAAACAATAAACCCCAGAAAGGTGCCTTGTGGGCGACCTTTCTGGGGCTGGTGCGGATGAAGCTAGTAGTAAAACTTCAAAGCAAGCTGGATCTGACGCTGATCACCCGGGTTGTCTCGAGTCGAGCCGATCAAGCCGAAGTTGGCGTTGGTGAAGTTGGCGGAGTTGGAGATGGCGACTACACCATTGCCTCCGAAACCAGGAGCGTTGAAGTTGGGATGGTTGATGATATTGAAGAACTCCGAACGGAATTGCATGCGGTACCGATCAGTGAACTTCAAATCCTTGAAGAAGGATAGGTCGATGCGATGGAAGCCCGGCCCAACGGTGGTTCCCTGCGAATAGCCGAGAGCACCTGCTCCCGTAAGAGGAACGCAGCCAGCGGGTGAGTTCGGGATGGGTCCATTGGCACCGAGAGCGCAGGGCTGATTGAACGCTGCCGGATTATTGAACCAACGAACGCCCGCCGGGGTGATGTTGATTTTCAGCTTAGGATCCTGACCCGGTACCCGGATCGCATTGCAACCGGTTCCTGCAGTCGTGCCTGAGGGACAGCCCAGGGTGATCGGTTGACCGCCCTGGAGCGCGACGATGGTGTTGAACGACCACCCACCGACGATGTAGTCGACCGGTTTGCTCACACTGCCCAGGAACTGCTTATTGTGGCCGAAGGGCAGTTCATAAGAACCACTGGCGTGAACGACCTGACGGATGTCGAAGTCTGCCGGGCCGTAGTCAAACATCGGGCCAAGACCCGGCACCGCTGGAGCGCGGAAGCCTCCGAGGCTGCCGCCGTTGAGCAGGTCAAGCGCGTCCGACAACGACTTGGACCAAGTGTAGGTGAGCAGGAAAGACAGGCCATGGCTTGGGAGTTTTTCAAGCTTGGTCTGGAGTCCGTTGTAATTGCTCGTTCCGATGGTGGACTGGTAGCTGGCACCCGATGAGAAGTCCGGGAATGGAATGGTGCCGCCTGCGCCCGGAGAGGCCGTGTTGGCCGTGTTCGATCCTTGTGGCAGAAGCGCGGTGACACGGTTGCTGCCGACGCCTGCCTGCAGGTTTTGACCGCGGGTATAGACGTATGCAGCCTGAACGGACAGTGTGTTGGTAATGGAATACTGCAACGTATAGTTGGCGCTGTAGGTGCGAGGCGTCAGGTAGTGGAACTGAAGGCCTTCCAGACCCAGGCCCGCAGCGTTGACCGCCGTAGGGTTGAAGGCAACGCAGGAGAGGCCTGCGCCGATGGTCGCCGTGTTACCCGGGCCCGCAGTGGAGCAGCCAGACCAGGGGGTGTTGAAGCTGATAGGCGAAACACCCTGCTGCCCCTGGTTGGTTCCGGTGGTCTGACCCGAGTAAGAGAAGTTGAAGACGAAGGGATAATTTTCGCCGATGTTTGGACCATATCCCTGGTTTTCAAACGCGTTATACGCGATGCCGAAGCCGCCGCGCGTGACCAGTTTGTTGCTGATGGAATAGGCGAAGCCGATACGGGGGGCAAAGTTGGTCTTCTGCACCTGTGTCAGGCCCTGGCCGTACTGGTCGGTCGACTGCAGTTTGATGCCGTCCTTGGCGAGCAGGTTGATGAAGCTGGTCGACAGGGTACGGTTGTCCTTGCCACTGGCTGGGATGAGGAAAGTAGGCACACCATTCGGCGGACCGTCTGGAACGAAGTTCGCCTGACCACCGTTGGTTTCGGCGAGGGGCGAGAAGTAATCCCAGCGGATGCCGAGATTCAGGGTTAGCTTCTTGTTGACCTTCCAGTCATCCTGGAGGTAACCGGCCAGGTAGCGACGATAATCGTAGGTCTTATTGACGTTGGATGCATTGATCGAGTCTGCGCCACCCGAATAGCTCAAACCGTTGGGGACCGTGGCAGCCGCCGGAAGAACCAGAAACTGGCCCAAACCAGTGCCGCCGTTGTTCTTGGTGGGAATATCGGTGAAGTTGCCGTTGTAATCGAAGTTGCCACGCGAGAAACCGGGCTGCAGTGTGGAGAACTTGACCATCTGCGACTCGATACCAGCCTTGAAGCTGTGGCTCTTGTAGATCTTGGTGAAGTCATCTGCGATCTGCAACGTCTGGCTGACTTCGTCAGACGGAAGGAAAGCGTTGCTGCCAAGCGTCTGGAGGCCGCCAATACCGATCGAGGGAAGACCGCCATTCTCCGGGAATTGCGGAATGCCCTGAATGCCGTACTGCGCCGGGATGCCGTTCACCCCGCCTTGCGGTCCGAAGCGAGTGGTATGGAGGTGATTGAAGCCCACGTGCAACGAGTTCACCGTGGAGGGCGTGAAGATGTGAGTGTAGCCGAGCACAGACTGGCTGGACTTGAAGGTCTGCAGACCCTGTTGGAAGCCGCCACCATCGGCGATGCCACCGAAGATGCCCGGGATGAATTGCGGGTCGTCCTGATAGCTGAAGCGGACGAAGGCCTGATCCTTGTCGGTGATGTTCGAATCGACGCGAACGTCAAAGGCGTTCTTATGCTCGAAGATACCCGGGCTGACGACGTAGTTATTCGCACCTGTTGCGTTCGGCGCGGGGTAGAGTGACAAGAGTTTGAGAGCAACCGGGTCCAGACGACCGGCGGGAAGTTGGTTCAGGCTGGTGCTGCACCCTGCCGTTTGAAAGTTCAGTGTGGATGCAGGGCATGTGCCGAACGGGTCGCGGACGTAGCCGGAGGTGCCGGAGGCGTTCACAAGTCCTGAGACTGGATCAATAGCACCGTTGGCTACAAATCGGGTGGTAGCGGGGTCCTGCACGGTGCCGATGGGAACGATACGGCCCAACTCATCGGTCTGGGTCTTGCCCCCGCCCTTGGTGATCAAATCGGAGAGGTTGGTGAACTTGCTGTTGACTTCGTTCAGAGTTGGCACGTTGCCGCCCTGCGTTGTCCCTTGAACACGACGGAAGCCTTCGTAGTCTCCGAAGAAGAATAGCTTGTTCCTGATGATGCGCCCCCCGACGGAGGCACCGAACTGGTTTTGACGAAGCCTGCTCTTACCCTTGTCAAAGAAGTCTTTGGCATCGAGCTTGTCGTTGCGGAAGAACTCCCATACGGCACCATGGAGGCTGTTGGTACCGGACTTGGTGGTTGCGTTCAATACGGCGCCGGCAGAGCGGCCGAACTCAGCGGTGAAGTCGGCGGTCTGCACTTTGAATTCCGAGATGGCGTCGAGCGGAGGCAGTACGGCATAGTTGGTGCCGTTCAGGAAGTCGACCGCGTTGGAGTTGTTGTCGATGCCGTCGAGCAGGTAGTTGTTCTGGGAGGGCCGGAGGCCATTGGCCGAGAATGCGCCGGATGCGGCGTTACCGCGCGTATCGGCCTGTGACGACTGCACACCGGCGGCCAGTTGGGCCAGAAATGTGAAGTTACGGCCATTCAACGGGAGATCGTTGATGGTCTTTTCCGTAATGACCTGGCCAACTGACGACTCTTCCGTTTGAAGAACAGGCGGTGCCGTTGTGACTTCCACGGTTTCCGTGGATGCTCCGGTCTTCAGCGAGATGTTGATCTCCAGATGCTGGGATACGCTGAGGGCCAGGTTCTCCTGGGTTGTCCTTGAGAAGCCAGGGGCGGCGACGCTAACCGAGTAGTGGCCAATTCTGATCGGCGAGAAGGTATAGTCGCCTTGAGCGCTGGTGGTTCCCTTCAACGACAGGCCTACGTCCGTGTTGAGCAGGGTCACTGCGGCGTTAGGCACAACGGCCCCGGTAGCGTCAGTTACGATGCCCGAGATGGAGCCCTGATCAACCTGGGCACTTGCGAATTGGGCTGAAGACAAGAGGATGGCCAGGAACGCGAATGAGGCCAGTACGGTTTTAGTGAAGCTTTTGGGTAGATTGCAGTCGTGACTCATTCGATTGTTCCTCCTGAAATACAAGCCAAACTTGCGGTAAATAAAGCAACGACACGTTACAGGCTGTCCTTCAGAGAGAAGTTAAATTGATTCTGAGGGCCTTGTAACCGCTTACAGACTCGCGACACGAACTTTAGTACAAACTTTGGAATCATGTCAACCAAAAGATTGAGGAGAAAGTGCAACCCGGGATTGAGCCAGCCAGTGACGCAACGGCCGGCTGAAATCGACCTAACGGCAAGAACGTGATGGCTTGCATTTCAGGCCGCGGGAGTAGACGATGTGAAAGTTACGCCGGTCAAGAGGTTCTTGCGATCGCCACCAGCATTTGAGGCTCTATGCCTGACCCCAAGGTGTGGAGCAGGGGCTTGATGGGACGACGGATCGTTGCGCGACCGCAAACGTTAGCGAAATGACAGAAAAAGACACAGGAAAATGGCCGGCACTGTCCCGCAGAGAGTTGATGAAGAGCCTCGGGGCGAGTCTCTGCGTTGCGCCATTGGTCCTACATCCTTCACGGTTGTGGGCTGCAGAAGGTTCCCACCGACGCGACGTTCGAGGTCTCAATCCTGAGTTTCCCGAGAGCGCCGTACGCTTCCGCCCGCATTATCCAGTGCAGCCCGACCTTGCAGATCTACTGCGCTTGGTGCCACCGGGGTCGGATGAGTACATCACCGAAACGTACGCGTTTGAGATCGGCGAGCAACTGAAGAGTTGGGGCGAGTCCCTCCGGACGGATGTCCATGACGCGGCGCGACTCGGTGCCATGTTGTCTGAACAATTTGCCGGGTCGATCCTCCCCAGGGCTAGTAAGGTGCTGCGGTCGAGCTATGGCATCGAAGTCACCGAGCGGGAGTTCGGGCTGCCAGTCAGTCTGTCTCCCGCGCAATTTCTCCAGCAGTTTTCTATCTGGCTGAACGGGCTGAGCCAGTTGGAGGTCACGGAGTTCGATATCTTTGACATCCGGACGGTGACAGCTTCGCCGCTGATCGTAACCGTGGGATTGCGCTACAACCTGCTCGGTTCGCACGACGGGGGACGGCGTGAAGAACGGGTTGGCACCTGGAAGATGACCCTTGCACACGAAGCTTCCGGGGCCTGGTTGATCCGTCAGTGGGACGCAGGTCAGGAGCGGTGTTGCATCGGGCCCAGGGAAGGTTTCGTCGATGTGACCATGAAAGCGCTGGGCGGGACTGAATCCTACACGGCTCAACTGCTGCGTGGGGTGGATTACTGGCGCACGGTGCTGGATGGCGCATGCGGCATCGACATTTATGCGAATAACGGTGTTGCTGCGGGTGATTACGACAACGATGGGTTCGACGACCTTTATGTCTGCCAGCCAGCGGGATTGCCTAATCGGCTGTATCGAAACCGCGGCGACGGCACGTTTGAAGATGTGACCGAAAGAGCCGGTGTCGGCGTACTGGACAACACCGCGTGTGCGTTGTTTGCCGACTTTGAAAACCGCGGGCACCAGGACCTGATCGTGGTCTGCGGTGGCGGCCCTTTGCTCTTTCGTAACCAGGGGGATGGCACGTTCCAACTGAAACGTGACGCCTTTGAGTTCGCGAGCGCCCCAACGGGAACTTTTACTCATGCGGCGATCGCAGACTACGACGGCGACGGGCGGTTGGACATTTATTTCTGCACCTATCAGTACTACCTGGGGCTCGATCAATACCATTACCCGGTGCCATACTACGACGCTCGCAACGGACCACCCAACTACCTCATGCACAACGAAGGTGGTGGCCGGTTTGTAGAGAAGACAGCAGTGTCGGGCATGGATATCGAAAACAACCGCTACAGTTTTGCGTGCGCATGGGGATATTCAGGCGAGACAGGTCTGCCGGATCTGGTGATAGCAAATGACTTTGGAACGTCGCAGCTTTATCGCAACCGCGGCGATGGCACCTTCTCGTTTGCGTCCAGAGACTCGCATATTGAGGACGTCGGCGCTGGAATGAGCGCATGCTGGTCGGACGTGAATAATGATGGCCATGCAGATATCTACATCACGAGCATGTGGGAGTCAGCGGGACAGCGCGTCTCCGAACAACCGCAGTTTCATGAGGCAGCGCAGCAGGCGACTCGAACCCTGTACCAACGCCATGCGCGTGGTAATGCCCTATATCGGAACAAGCGCGATGGAACTTTCGAGAACGATGGACAGAAAGCCGGAGTGGCGATGGGTCGCTGGTCGTGGTCTGCCGATTTCTGGGACATGGACCACGATGGCTTCGCCGACCTGTATGTCACGGACGGATACATCTCCGGCCCGGAGCCGACCGACGTTGCAGGCTTCTTTTGGCGGCAGGTGGTGGCGAAATCGCCAGAGGACGGCACCTCCAGGCTGGCGTACGAGCGTGGATGGAATGCCATGAACGAGTTAGTGCGATCCGACAACTCCTGGAATGGGCTTGAACGGAACGTGGCCTTCATCAACCACGGCGATGGCAATTTCTCGGAGGCGTCCGGAGTGCTTGGGTTGGACTGCATCGAGGATGGGAGGTCATTTGCACTGGCGGACATCGACCACGATGGACGTCTCGAAGTCATCGTAAAAAACCGCAATGCTCCCCAGATCCGCGTGTTACGCAACGCTATGTCGGAGATCGGTGACTCGCTTGTCCTGCGATTGCGTGGGCACAAAAGCAATCGCGACGCCATTGGAGCGACGGTCACGTTGCATTGTGGCGACCTCGTTCAGACGCGATATTTACAAGCGGGAACCGGCTTTCTGGGACAACATTCGAAGGAGATGTGTTTCGGATTGGGCGAGGCCGGAGGAATGGCGAAGGCAACAGTGCGCTGGCCGAGCGGATTAGTACAAACCTTTGAAGGGCTGCAGCGAAATCAGCGGGTTGTTCTTGAGGAAGGCGTCACAACGTTTTCGGCTACGCCCTTTGCAAAGGTGCCGGCAGCGTACGTGCGTGAAACCCCTCATCCAGTCGTCCCGAAAGAGACTCTGCCTGAGGATGTAGAAACCTGGCTGCTATCGCCATTGCAGGCGCCCATGTTCGAGCTCAAGGATGACGCGGGAGCGACGCACCGGCTCACAGATTTTTTGGGTGCACCGACGCTGCTGTACTTCTGGTCATCGTCTGCGCCAAAGTGTCGGGAGCAGCTTCGCAATCTGCAGAACCACAGAGCAGCGCTGGATGCCGGTGGCCTGAAGGTAGTCGCGATCAATGCCGATGCAGTTGCCGACATCGCAGCAGCGCGCAAGGTCGTTGCTGAGGAGCGGGTGTCCTTCCTTGCCCTCTTCGCTTCGGAAGATGTCGCCGGGATCTACAACATCGTTTTTCGATATCTCTACGATCGCAGGCGTGATCTTGCGCTGCCAACTTCCTTTCTACTTGACGCCGAGGGCAAGATCATTAAGGTGTACCAGGGGGCGGTTGATGCGACGCGTGTTGCAAGCGACGCGAGCGTTGCCAGAATCAGCCTGGCCGGCCAGATCAAACGAGCCCTGCCATTCCGCGGAGAGCTGATCCAGGGAACCTTTCAACGAAACGACTTCACCTACGGCGTGGCTATGTTCCAGCACGGATATCTTGCACAGGCGGCCGAGTCGTTTGAGCAGGTTCTGCAAGCCAGACCGAATGACCCTGAGGCTTACTACAACCTGGGCACGCTGAATCTGCGCAGAAATAACTTTGGGCAGGCACGGACGTATCTGGAAAAGACCTTGGAACTACGTCCTAACTATCCGGAAGCATGGAACAACCTCGGGATGATGTCTGCGCAAAGTGGCGATGCGGAGGAAGCGATCAAGAGCTTCCAGAAGGCTCTCGACTTAAGGCCGGCGTACGAGATTGCACTCATGAATCTGGGTAATGTGTATCGGCGGCAGGGCCAGTTTCCGAAGGCTGAGGAGAGCCTGAGCAAGGCGCTGACTATCCGGCCCGATGATCCTGAGGTGAACTACAACCTCGGAATGTTGCACGCTCAACAGAATGATTTGCCCAGGGCGAGTGAGTATCTGCAACGCGCAATTGTGCTGCGACCGACCTACCCGGAGGCACTGAACAACCTTGGCATTGTGTACGTGCGGCTGCAGGATTTCGATAAGGCTCAGCTCATGTTCAAAGCCGGCATGCAGGTCGCGCCAAATAACGATCAGGCGTATCTGAATATGGCGCGGCTGGCCGTAATTCAGAAAGATAATGCAGCTGCGAGAAGGGTACTGGAGGAATTGTTGAAGCGCCAGCCCGGGAACGAAGCAGCGAAAAAAGCGTTGGATGGGCTCCGATGAGAGCATTGCGATCTTCAAATCCAGTCACCGCGTTAGCGTGTTGCCTACTTGGCTGCGCTGTAGGATTCGCCCAGACAGAATCGCCGGTTCCGCCTGCAAAGATGCTGGCAAACGCACAGCGGCATCTATCTGAGGCCCTGCAACTCGCAACCAGGAACAACTATAAAGCCGCTGGCTTGTTGCTGGAGAAAGCGAACGCGGAAGAGCCGGGCAAATTCGCAATCCTGTTCAACCTCGGGCAGGTGTATCTGCACCTTGGTGAGTACCCGAAGGCTGAGAGGGCGCTTAGCGAGGCTGGCAAGTTGTCGCCGCAACCTGAAGATACTGCAGCGACCTTGTATCTTCTGGCGCAGGTGCAGTCGAAGGAGTCACGACCACTCGACGCATTGGATACGTTGGTGAGAGCGAGGAAGCTGGCGCCAAAGAACGTCGACGTGCTGTACCTGATGGCTGAGATCTCGATGTCGCGGAAGTATTTTGAAGATGCAATTCCCTTACTCGAAGAGGCCTTAATCATTGCGCCGCAACGCATGGACCTGCAAACCGCGATCGGGGAGTGCTACTTCAAGTCGGACAAAATAGAGCGGTCCATTGAGGTCTTCGTCGCGCTGGCAAAACAGCGAAAGGCTGTTGAGGACCACGCCTATCTCGGAATGGCACACACCTATCTGGGTAGATTTGCGGAAGCCAAGGCCAACTTCAACGAAGGTTTGAAGATCGAGCCCAACGACAGCTTCTGCCTCTTCCAGCTTGCCTACGTTGCCAAGCTACAGGGCGACACCGCAACCGCAGAGACCATCCTCACGAAGGTGTTGCGAGCCCATGCGGATTATCCGGCGGCTCTGCTCGAGCTGGCAAACCTACGCATGGATGCAAAGCGCTATGCAGAGGCACGTGGTTTGCTGCTTCGCTACGTGAAGGTAAGTCCGGCTGCGGCGGCAGGCTATTACAAGCTGGCCATGGCAGAGAAGAAGCTGCAGAACGGACCAGCAGCGGAACAGGACCTCGCGGAATTCCAGAGACTTTCGAAGGTGCCAACGGACTCGGCTCATCCGTATGACCATTTGCTGGACTATCTTGACAGCCGCTCGCAGCTAACTGCCACGGAGCGCGCGCAGCAGGACGTGGCGAGCCTGGAAGAGGAGAGTAACGCGCATCCCGACCAGGCGGCGGTCTCCTACGCCTTGGCCGATGCCTACCTGAAGACAAAGAAAGTAGCCAAAGCCCGCGAGGCGATTTCATCGTTTGATCAACAGCACCCAGAGGACGTGAGAACAATGACGGGGCTGGGTGTCTTGTTGGCTCGCCATGGTCTCTACGACGACGCCATCGCCCAGTTTCAGAGGGCGTTAGAGAGAATGCCAGATGCCGATGACACCAAGTTTGACCTCGCAACGGCATACTTTCGCAAGGGCAACTTCTCGAGTGCAAGAAAGGCAGCGGAGGCAATCAGCGAGG
Source organism: Rhodanobacteraceae bacterium (assembly GCA_025350865.1). GTDB lineage: Bacteria > Acidobacteriota > Terriglobia > Terriglobales > Acidobacteriaceae > Edaphobacter. The sequence continues at coordinate 22,964 of JANXWZ010000160.1, read as the reverse complement.
CGGGACGCAAGGATGACTCGTATGCATCGCTGGTAGCGGACATTGACGCGCATTTAGGCGAGACGGAGAAGGCTGAGGAACTCTACCGTAGTGCCCTGGCGCGAAATCCGGACAACGACCAGGCGTACTTGTCGTTAGCCCTGCTTGAATTGCAGCAGAACCAGATTGCAGCGGCCAGGCAAACGCTGCAGCAAGGTCAGACGCGGGTACCAGGGTCGGGCAAGATCTACTGGGGCCTTGGATTGGTCGCCGTGTTGGAAGGTGGGACCGCAACGGCTGGTGATGATCTGGAGAGGGCGGTGGACCTGATGCCAGAGTGGCCCGGAAGCTATTCCACGCTGGGATTTTTCTACTTCCAGACAGGTCAGGTCACCAAGGCGCGCGAAGTGCTGCAGAGGTTTAGGAATAATGGAGCCCCAGGTGGACTGGACATGCAGCGTATTGAGAGCGCCCTCGATGGAGCGAGCGACGATCCCGTGAAGAGTAAGGGTGCCATGGGGATCAGGGAGCGACTGCAGGTGTTTCAACTGGCCCGGAATCTGGCAGAAAAGACGCTATGATGCGTTGAGACTTACTCCCGAGAACAGGTGCAATTTATGATTTTTCCCCGTCGTCGCTTTCTTGGTTCGTCGTTGCTTGTGATGGGTAGCGCATTGACCGAAGCGCTTGCAACGCCACTGTGGCGATGGAAACACGCATTGTCTGTTGAAGCCGCTGAAACCCCAGCAGTTGGCATCGGTGTGCAGTTTGTTGATGTCGCGAAAGAGGCCGGGTTGAACGTTCCCAACGTGTGGGGCGGCGTTGACCACAAGCGTTCGATCATTGAGACCAAGGGAAGTGGGCTGGCTTTCTTTGACCATGACAACGACGGTTGGCTGGACATTTATCTGACCAACGGCAATCGGCTCGATACCGTCTGGCCACCGGGCAAGGCTCCCACATCACACCTATTCAAGAACAATCGTGACGGAACCTTTACCGATGTGACGGAGAAATCCGGATTGGGCATCACCGGCTGGCAAACCGGGGTTTGCGTGGGTGACTATGACAACGATGGATGGGACGATTTGTTCTGCTGTTTTCTGGGGCACAATATGCTGTTCCATAACAATGGCAACGGCACGTTTACCGACGTGACGAAGAAAGCCGGGCTGTACCAGGAGAAAGGCCGCTGGGGGGCTGGCTGTAGCTTTCTGGACTATGACCGGGATGGCCACCTCGATCTATTTGTTTGTAACTACATCAAAATTGATCCGGACAAGATACCAAAGGCGAGCGAGACCCAATACTGCCAGTGGAAGGGTATCCCGATTATGTGTGGTCCGCGCGGTCTTCCCGCAGACACCAACATTCTCTATCGCAACAATGGCGATGGCACCTTCACCGATGTTTCCGAGAAATCCGGAATCCTCAAACCAGGGCCGAGATATTCCATCACATCGGTGTCTTACGACTTCGACAACGATGGCTGGCCGGACATCTACATCGCAGTCGATTCCGAACCCAGCATCCTCTTCAAAAATAATCACGACGGAACATTTACCGACGTGGCCGTGATGGCGGGATGCGCCTACAACGAGGACGGCCACGAGCAGGCCGGCATGGGTGTCGCCGTCGCCGACTACGACTGCGACGGTTGGTTCGACATCTTCAAGACCAACTTTGTCGACGACACCTGCAACATGTATCACAACAACGGCGACGGCACCTTTACCGACGTAACTCTTCCTTCCGGGATCGGCGTAAACAACAAATATGTCGCATGGGGGTGCGGGTTCATTGACGTGGACAACGATGGATGGGCGGACCTGGTACAGGTGAACGGTCATGTGTATCCCGAGGTGGACCAATACAACTCTGGCGAGTCGTTCAAGAACCAACGTCTGGTCTACAAGAATCGCGGCAATGGAACCTTCAAGGATGTGTCTTCGGAGATGGGGCCTGGGATCGGTGAGAAGTTCTCCAGCAGGGGCGCAGCGTTTGGAGACTATCTCAACAACGGCTGCATGGATATTCTGGTGCTGAACCTGAATGATCTGCCTTCGCTGCTGCGCAATGAGGGTGGCAATAAACAGAACTGGATCAAAGTAAAGCTGGTCGGGACTTTATGCAATCGAACGGCAATCGGAGCGCGTGTGCGCGTGATTACCGGTAAACACATTCAGATGGACGAGGTGAACAGCGGGACCAGCGTCATGTCGCAGAGCGATCTGCGTCTCCACTTTGGCCTGGGGAAAACTGAGGTCGTGGACATGATTGAAGTGAAATGGCCAACAACACAAAAGATCGAGCGCTTTCCAAAGCTAAAGGCCAACCAGATCGTCACTATCCGCGAGGGCCACGGGATCATCTCCAGCTATCAGCCGAAGCAGAGCACCTAGCCTTCGACGTTATGGCTCGCGGGCTGGGGTTGCACTATCCGGCTTCGCGAAGAGGAACTGCTTGATGTCGCGGCGTTGTTGCTCCGTGATTGCAGCTTGTCGCTGCTTGATCTGGTCGTGGAGTTGAAACTCCTGCTTCGCCTTCTCGTGCTCGCCCGTCCGATCATAAAGAACACCCAGGCGATAGTGGGCGTCAGCCAGCGATGGCGTCGACTCAATTGCTCTCGTGTAGTAGCGGATGGCTTGCTGATTGTTGTGCTGCCCGCTTGCCAGGATGCCAAGTTCCAGGTAGGCATCGCCGTACTGCGTATTGATCGCGACTGCGTGCTCGAGCAGCGATGTCGCGCGCTGCACCGTGTCGGCGTTCGGCACGATTTCCTGATTCTTCAGAAGAGCCATGGCATAGAGGTAGTTGGCCACAGAATCCATGGGCTGTTGCCTGACGAACCGAGACAGATGGGGTTCGATGCAGGGCAGAGCGTCAGGAGCGATGATTTGCATCTTCCCCATGAAGAGATATGGCTCAGCGGCCTTGGGGTCGAGGTCCGAAGCGATGCAAAGGCGCTGTGCGGCCTCGTCGTAGCGAGCACCAGAGAAGAGGGCAGTGCCTAGCGCCGTATTCATGCGCACCGACTTGGGGAATGCCTCGACACCTTTCCTGAATACACCTTCCGCCTGCCAAATTGCTCGATGCAGCAGTAGTTCAGAACCCCACGCGAAGTAGTTTGATTCCGACGGATCAAGGGTGGCAGCACGCTCAAACGCGTTGACTGCGGCCAGAGAATCGCCGACCGCCTCGAAGCGCTGCCCAGAAAGACGGTAGGTATCGGCCTGCGTAACGTTACCCGGATTTGAAGGCGATGCATTACCTGAAGCAGATCCATTTGGCTTCAAGGCCGCAGTCGCCGTGGCCAGTGACTCCGTCGTTTTCAGGGTGGTGTCTGAGCCGTGGCCGCCCACGGCTGTCCAATCGGTGACGCCCGCGACGGAAAAAGTCGGTAGATCGGAGAACTGCATCTCCTGCGCCGCTGATGAGGAGGAGGCGGCGGCCGACGGCTTCATAGAGGTCGCAGTTGACTGAGCACACACTGGGACGCTCAAAAAGATGAGTGCCAGGACCGCGAGGCAACGGAAGGAGGAAGGTAGGTACACGGAATATTCTTTGAGACTCCCCGCTGAAACTATACCGCCGTTGAGCCGAAGTTGACATGTAGCCCTTGAGGCTTATGCCGTGTCGCTACCTGAACATCGCTTGGAAAAGTACGATGATGCTTCTGCCGAGGCTCAAGCTCCGCGCTCATCCGTGAGATTGGCACACCAACTCGACAACCCACAAAAATATCTCATGTAAGTTATTCATTAGAGGAAAGTTGGCGGAAGAGGAGGGATTCGAACCCCCGATACCCTTTCAGGTACGCCAGTTTTCAAGACTGGAGCCATCAACCACTCGGCCACTCTTCCGCGTGCGGGTTCGCGGCTTTGGCGGCCGCGGGCTCATAGCAAAAGGTTAGCAGGAAACGGGGTGGATGGCACGATTGAGCGAATCTCTGCGATAGGATGATGAGTCTAAGAGTCATATTCTTATGGCAACCGCGACCACTCAAAAGCCGATGGTGAATGACACGAGCACGTTCGACGCGACGCTGCGGAGTGCGAACTCGACGATTGCGTTGCGCGAGACGGTCAAGCTGGCCATCGACAGTTTCAAGGCGTCGAAGGCGCGGTTCCTGCTGACGATGCTCGGCATGGTGATTGGGTCGGCCTCGATCGTGCTGGTGGTGACGGTCGGGTTGACGGGCAAGCAGTATGCGCTGGATCAGATTTCGGGCATCGGGCCGAACATGATCGAGATGCAGTTTGTGGGCGGGACGGTAGCCGGACCGGACAATACGGCCGTCGCCGACTCCATGACGCGCGAAGATATGACGGCCGTGATCGACCAGGTCCCGGGGATCATCGCGTCCTCGCCCATGCTGGAGTTTCACGACCGCATCTCGATGGGTAGCGGCGTGACCAAGGACACCATGCTGCTGGGCGTGTCGCCGCAGTACAAGCAGGTGCGCAACCTCAAGATTCTGGCGGGGCGGTTCTTCGACGACCAGGATTCCGCCGCGCATACCAAGGTTGCTGACATAGTGCTCCCGTTTGCGAAAGAGCTGTACGGCTCGCCGGACGCTGCGGTAGGCAAGACGCTTTCGATTTCCGGCATCCCGTTCACGATCATCGGCGTCTTCAAAGAGGGTACGGAGACGTTTGGGCAGTCGGAGATTTCGAACCAGACGATGCTGATTCCATATCCCGTGGCGCGGTACTTTCAGGGTACGGATAACCTGAAGCAGATTTTCTTTACAGTAGCGAATTCAATCGATGTCGAGCCATCGGCGAAGCGGATTTTGGACATCATCAAGGCTCGCCACCGGCCTTCAAGCGTCTACCACGCGGAGACGCTGACCGAGATTTTGAGCGTGATGGGCAAGATCGCCAACGCGTTGACCTATGTGCTGCTGGCGGCGGCATTCATTACGCTGGTGGTGTCGGGCGTGGGCATTATGAACTCGATGCTGGCGAATGTGCAGTCGCGGCTGCGGGAGATCGGCATCCGCAAGGCGCTCGGGGCGACGAGCAGGGAGATTCGGCTGCAGTTCCTTACAGAGGCGGTATTTCTTTCGCTCTCGGGCGGCGTAGTGGGTACGGCTTTGGGGCTGGCGGTTCCGTTGTCGCTTAATTTCTTTACCGGAGCCGCGATCCCGACGACATGGTGGTCGGCGGTGATTGCGCTGATGACCTCGGTGGTAGTAGGCGTCATCTTCGGGACGCTGCCGGCGAACCGTGCGGCCGGGCTGGATCCGGTGGAGACGCTGAAGTACGAGTAAAGCAAGACAAAGACAAGGCTTAACACCGATTACACCGATGGAACGGATCGAAGACGTCGGGTCTTATCGTTCTTGATCGGTTCAATCGGTGTAAATCGGTGTTAAGTATTTACGATTTTCATCAACTTCGGGTCCCAGTGGATGATGCTGTCGCGCTCCGCGCTCATATTGGCCAGCAGAGCGGCACCGGCGGCGCGGAAGCCGAAGGTGGCGTCTTCTACCGGCTGCTTGCGGCTGCGGACCGAGGCGAAGAAGTTGGTGAAGTGGTCGAAGCTATCCGAGTAGCCGGCCGGCGCCGCGAAGGTTTCTACGTTTTGCGGCGGCGGACCGCTGGGATGCTCGACGGGATATTTTTTGCGGTACTCGGCGAGGGTCTGGGCCTGCATCGCGTTAGTAAAGGTGCCGATGGAATAGCCCGGTTCCTTCGCCAATGGGACACGGGTGACGGTGACGGAATTGGTCTTGCCGACAATTTCCATCTGGCCTTCGGAACCGGTGAAGAGGAAGCCTTCGCTCTCCTCGCCGCCGTCGACGAAGTTCACTCGCAGGCTAAGGTTGAAGCCTTCGGGGTAGTCGAGCAGCGCGAGCAGCACGTCGTTGGCGTCGCGGCCGTCCTTCCAATAGCGCAGGCCGCCGGTAGCCATCGCGCGGGTGGGGCCGTTCGACCCTGTGATGAAGTGAGTGCCACTGAACAAATGGACGAACAGGTCGCCGGCCACGCCGGAGCCGTAGTCTTTCCACTTGCGCCACTGGAAGAAGCGTTCGGCGGAGAAAGGGATTTTGGGCGCGGAGCCGAGGAAGCGCGGCCAGTCGCACGTCTCGGGCGACGCGTCCAGGGGGACGGTGTAGTTCCATGCGCCCTGGGAGGAATTGCGGTCCCAGCGAGCGCTTACCATGTTCAACTTGCCGATGGCGCCGGAGGCCAGGAGTTCCTTGGCCTTGGCGTACACGATGGAGCTGACGCGCTGGCTGCCGACCTGCAAAATGCGGTTGGTGGCGCGGGCTGCTTCGATGATCTCCGGGCCGTCGGCGTGGATGTGGATCATCGGCTTTTCGAGGTAAACGTCTTTGCCGGCGCGCATCGCGTCGATGGCGGCAGTCTTGTGCCAGTGGTCGGGCGTGGCAATCAGGACAGCATCGACATCGGGCCGGGCAAGGATCTCGCGGTAATCGCGTGTGGTGAAGAGGTCATTGCCCCAGAGCTCTTTGGAGTGAACGAGGCGACCGTTGTAGCAGTCGGCGACCGCTACGAGCTTTACGCCGGGAACCTGGACCGCCCAGCGAGTGTCGCTCTGGCCCTGGCCGCCCGCGCCGATGAGAGCGAGGTTGATGTTGTCGTTCGGAGAGCGACGAGCGGGTGTCTGTGCTTGAGCAAAGAGTGGTTGAAGGCGTGTGGCAAAAGCGGCCAAACCAGCGGTTTTGGCAGCAGACTGAACAAATGACCTGCGGTTAATCGGTTGAATGGCGTTTCCCTCTGGGCCCTGCTGGGCTCGTCACCGTACCGCTGGATTTTAGGTGGAGCGGGCAAGCACTGTCCAGCCGGCGCTTGCCCGCGTCGGTTTAGTGCGCCGCAGGCTTGCCCCAGGCGGTGTCCAGGAAGAGGTATCGCTCACGTTTGGCATCAGGGGCCGCAGCCGACGTCTTGTCGAGACGCATCGTCTGCCATTCCGTTGGTCCGTATTTCGGCCACTTGGGCAGATCGGAGCCGTTGGGGTCGCCCGTCTTCGCGAAATTCGTCCAGTAGGCCATCATCTCGTTCGAGAGCTTGCGATCTTCCGGACGCCACACCGCGTCCAGGCGCGAGTCGAGCGTGCCGAAGACGTATTCAATGTCGTCGGAATGGAACGCTCCGCCGGCCACGCTGTGATACCGGTCGCCGGGGTTGGGCAGCGCGAAGAAGTAGCGATAAACGGGAGCCTTGCTGGTGGTGGCTTGCGCCTCGATCCAGCGCCAGGTGGAGAACGCGATGAACTTGTCGCCAGCGTAGTCTCCTGCGTTTTGTTTCGCCTCTTCCTCGGTGGTGTTGGGGAAGACCTTCAGGAATTCGTCAGTCCGCGTCGGGAAATCCTTGGCGGCATCGGCGGCAAAGCCTGCCATGGTGAAGCGAGCGGCGGCTCCCGCACTGACTCCCCGGCCCTCATCGGCGTTCCATCCTGCGAGCAACGGGATGTGCGCCTGCTCTCCGGCGGCGTAGATCTCGGCGGGGGATTTAGGGAAAAACCAGCCATCGACGTCAGGTGCAAAGCGTGGTGAGGGCTTGGTAGCCGCCAATCCCCGCATGATGTCTTCGGTGGGGAGGCGGCGCAATTCGGCGAGCTTGCTGGTTCCGAACGCGGTCTGTGCGGCCGCTGTGTCAGTCGTCTCCCGCTGCTCGAGGGTGAGCGCTGGCAAACCCGCCAACCCGATCGTGCTACCGCTCTCCCCGATCGCCTTCTGGAACAGGTTGCGGGAGAGTGGCGAGGCCATTTGGGCGCTGACAGAGATCGAGCCTGCGGATTCGCCGAAGACAGTGATGTTCGCCGGGTCGCCGCCAAACGCGCGGATGTTCGCCTTGACCCACTGGATTGCGGCGGTCTGGTCGAGCAGCCCATAGTTGCCGGAGGCGTGGTGCGTAGACTCGGCGGCGAGTTCCGGGTGCACGAAGAAGCCGAACATCCCGAGCCGGTAATTCATGCTGACTACAACGACGTTGCGCTGGGCGAGGAACTGGCCATCCTGCCGACGTTCCGATGTTGAGCCGCCGCTGAAACCGCCGCCGTAGATCCACACCATGACCGGCAGTTTGCCCGGGGTTGCCCCCGCGGGAGTCCAGACGTTGAGCGTGAGGCAGTCTTCCGACCCACCCGGGTCGTGGAAGGCCATGTCAGCGTAAACCGTGGCTTGTACGCAGTGGTAGCCATAGTCGTGGGCGGATCGGACGCCGCTCCAGGGTTGGGCCGGGGCCGGGGGAGCCCAGCGCAGGTTGCCCGTCGGAGGCGCGGCGAAGGGAATCCCTTTGAACGCCATCACCTTGCCGTCGGCGGCGGACTCGCCCTCAACGAGACCTTTGTCAGTCTTCACCTGTGCGGGAATCTGGGCGAAAGAAGCAGTGGAGACGGAAAGCGCGGCGGCGGAGATAGCAGTGAGAAGGAAGGGTCGCATAGTCATTGGCTCGGGAGAACGGTAGCATACGGCGTTCACGATTGCGAAGGGCTGGAAGATGTTAAGCTTTTCGGGATGCCGACTCGCGTTCGTTCCTATTCGAAGATCAATCTGGGGTTGGCGATCGGGGCTCCGCGGCCGGACGGATTTCATTCGCTCGCGACGCTGTATCAGACCCTGGGGCTGCATGACGTTGTGACCGTGACGGCGGCGCCTGACTGCCATACGCGCATCGTTCTCCGCTGCAGCGACCCGCGGGTGCCGTGCGACGCGCGCAACACCGCCTGGAAGATGGTCGAAAAGACGCTTGCGGCCTTGGGCCGGACGGCACGGGTTGAGATTCACATCCAGAAAAACCTGCCGATCCAGGGAGGGATGGGCGCGGGCTCGGCAAACGCGGCGGCAGCGCTGATTGGGCTGGAGCGCGAGATGAACCTGAACCTCGGGGATGCGATTCGGATGGAGATCGCGGCGCAGGTGGGGTCTGATGTGCCATTGTTCCTGCTCGGCGGCAGTGTTCTCGGTTCCGACCGCGGGCAGGTCGTGGAAGCTGTCGACGACGTGACGCTGGATGGGGAAACGGAGATTGCGTGCGTGGTCGCGCTTCCGCGGATTGGGGTTTCTACTCCCGCGGCGTTTCGGGAGTGGGATAAGTTGTTGGCTGCCGGAACTGACCCGGATTTGCACAATCCACCCGTTCGGGATACTCTAGAAGAGTTGAGCCGCACTTATGCCTCCGTCGTAGCAAGACAGGGCAGGCGTGGCGCCTCCGGTATCTTTCTCGATTCGAGTGCGTTTTTCGAAGCGCACACCCCTGAGAAACAACAGGGCCTCTCTCGTGAACAATCTCACGCCAGTCTGACGGCAGACGAGAGCGAAATCGTGAATGATCTAGCCGAGAATTCCCTTCTCGCGCTTGTCCGCACCGGGATTGAAAACGACTTTGAAACTGTCGTCTTTCCTCAGTATCCCCTCCTGCGTGAAATCAAGCGACATTTGATGGGAACCGAAGCTACCGGTTTTTCCGGCGAAAGCCCAGCGCTATACGCTGCGCTTTCAGGCTCGGGCTCTGCGCTGTTTGGCCTTTATCGGACCCAGACGGATGCCAGCGCTGCTCAACAACGGCTCCAGCAGCAGGGTGTCGAGGCAATTGTCACGAAGACAATGCCCCGCGCACGGTACTGGAGTGAGATGTTCGCAGAGTGATTTTCTGGAAATGCCTCTACAATAGAGAGCGGACCACAGAAATAATTGGGCGATCGATCAATGGTAGGTCACGTGCCTTTGGAGCACATTATCCAGGTTCGAGTCCTGGTCGCCCAACCAAAACATCGATCGAGGCCTTAGCAAGCCGTCCCGATCAGCAGTAAACCAGGGATTCTTTTTGATGTATCCGGCGCGTCGCAAATGACAAGCCGCAGCAGCAGATGGAAATAGTGATTGCACTTCTCGCGGAAACACCGCGCAGTACAAGATTCGCGGGAGAATCGAAGTCTTTTTATAGTTTTCTAAATCAAGAAGCATTTTGTTTTGTTTTCTATACCCGGTCTCTAAACGGAGCCGGAGATAAGACCAAGTAGCAGCAGGAACCACCAAGGTCAAACAGCCTGAGGAGTTTCAAACGTGAGCCAAAAAGACACGACTGCGGTTCTCCCCCCTGATTTAGCGCGCGACGAACAGATGACGGCTGAAGCCAGCCAGAAATCGTTATTCGTGCAGCCAGCCTCAGCAACATCGCAGGCCACCTCGGCTAAAGCCGGTTCCGCCCCCAAAAGGGCGGGCCGGCTAAGCGAGGCGAAACGCTTCAAGATTTTCTCCGGCGGAGCCAACAAGCCGTTGGCGGAGGAGGTTTGCCGGTTCGTTGGCGTGCCACTGGGTGAGACCCGGATGCAACGCTTCTCGGATGGCGAGGTTTATTTTCAACTGCTGGAAAACGTTCGCGGTGCGGACGTTTTTGTGATTCAGCCGACATGCTTTCCGGTTGACCAGCATGTGATGGAGTTGTTGATCATGATCGACGCGCTCAAGCGGGCATCCGCTTCGCGCATCACGGTTGTGATTCCGTACTACGGCTACGCAAGGCAGGATCGCAAAGACCGGCCACGCGTGGCGATCAGTTCGAAGCTGGTCGCGGATCTTTTGACGACAGCCGGCGCACACCGCGCTTTGCTGGTCGATTTGCACGCGGCTCAGATTCAAGGGTTCTTCAATATCCCGGTAGACCATCTGTTTGCCAGCCCGGTGCTGGTGGGTTACTTCCGGGATCTCAACCTGCCCGACCTGACCGTGGTCAGCCCGGACGCAGGTGGAGTAGAGAGGGCGAGATTCTTCGCCAAGAAGCTTGACGTACCGTTGGCCATCGTCGACAAGCGGCGAACCGACATCAACGTCACGGAAGTGATGAACGTCATCGGCGATGTGCAGGGAAGAACCTGCCTCATTCTCGACGACATCATCGATACGGCCGGCACACTCATCAAGACGGTGGATGCGTTGCTGGCACAGGGAGCGGCGAAGGTTTATGCCTGCGCTTCGCACCCCGTACTCTCGGGCCCGGCTGTGGAGCGCATCGCAAACTCCCGGCTGACCGAACTGGTTGTAACGAACACCATCCCCCTGCGCGACGATGCGCTGGCGGTGGAGAAGATCAAGGTGTTGTCGATTGCAGGGCTACTGGGCCGGGCAATTGAGAGCATTCACATGGAGACCAGCGTAAGTACGCTGTTCAATTGAGGCAGGGAGTAGGGTGTAGGGAATAGGGTGTAGATAGCCCCGAACCGCACCGGCGAACTGCGCCACGTAACAATCACCAGGCGGAACCAGCCGCAAACGGAGCAGAGACAAAAGTAAGGAGCAGCGAACCGGGCGGTTTTCTACACCCTATTCCCTACCCCCTACCCCCTGCCTTTGTGCCCGAAAGGAAACAACATGGCCTCACAGAAGTTTGACGCAGTCGTCGCGACCCCACGTACCGGTAAGTTCAACAAGAACCACGCACGCCGGGTGCGGGTTGAAGGCAAGATTCCCGCAGTCGTCTACGGCGCGGGTATGGATTCGGTTGCGGTCACAGTCGACCCCCGCGTCGTCACCAAGATTCTCCACTCAGAAGCCGGCCACAACACCATCTTCGACCTCAACGTCGAAGGCGCGGTGCTGGTCAAGGCCATGATCGTGGACTGGCAGCATGAGCCCATCAAGGGCAAGCTTCTCCACATTGACTTCAAGCGGATTGCAATGGACAAGGCGATGCGCGTCTCCGTTCCCGTTCTCCTCACCGGCATTGCCGCCGGCGTCAAGAACTCGGGCGGCATTCTCGATCAGGTTCTGCGCGAGGTCGAAATCGAGTGCCTCCCCTCGGACATTCCGGATCACATCGACGTCGATGTTTCCGGCCTGGAGCTGTATGGCGCGATCCACATCTCCGACCTGCCCCACTCCGGCTCGATCAAGTTCCTCGGCGATGAGCATGCGCTCGTAGCCCACGTCACGATCATCAAGGAAGAGGTTGCCGCCGAGCCCGTTGCCGGCGCCGCCGAACCCGAAGTAGCCAAGAAGGGCAAGGGCGATGCCGCCGCTGCAGCAGCTCCGGCAGCCGATGCCAAGGCAGCACCGAAAAAGAAGTAGGACAGGGCTCAGCGTTCAGGGCTCAGGGCTCAGTTTTCTGATCCCTGCACCCTGGACCCTGTCCCCTGATGAGCGAAGCGAATGAAGCTGATTGTCGGTCTTGGAAATCCTGGAATCGAATATCAGTTCACTCCGCATAACGCAGGGTTTCTGGCGATCGATCGACTCGCAGAGGTTTGCGGGGCGAATGTAAGTAACCGGCGAGGCCGGGCGCTTACGGCGAAAGCCACTCTGGCCGGGCAGGAGGTTCTGCTCGCCAAGCCGGAGACATTTATGAATCTGAGCGGGCTGTCGGTAGCCGCTTTACTGCAAGAGCTGGAACTACCAGCCACGGATTTGATTGTGTTGTACGACGAGCTTGCGATTCCGCTCGGCCAACTTCGCATTCGCGAACGCGGTTCGGCGGGAGGGCATAACGGGATCAAGTCGATCCTGGGCTCGTTGCCCTCGGATGAGTTCATTCGCGTTCGCATCGGGGTCGGCAAGCCGCCCACCGTGACCGGACGCGAAGTGAAGGCAGGCGGTACCGATTACCTGCTCGCGCCGATGCGCAAGATGATGTTGCAGGAGCTGGATATAGTGCTCGATGACGCGGTTCGTGCCGTCGAGACCATTTTGAAAGATGGCGTAAAGAAGGCCATGAACGAGTTCAACAAGAAAGTTGTTGGCGAGTAGTTGGTAGTTAGTTCACGTAACACTTACCAGACCGTTGTTGGCGGAAGGCAAGCCAGCACGGTGCGAAGCAGAACTTCGCAGAAAGAAGTAGACACAATGATGCGTACCTACGAAATCATGTTCATCGTCCGTCCGGACGTTGAAGAAGTGGACCTCGACAAGCTGATTGAAGGCTTCCAGAAGAACGTCACCGATGGCGGCGGAGAGATCCGTTCCACTGAGAAGATGGGCCGTCGCCGACTCGCCTACACCGTCCGCAAGTTCAACGACGGCTTCTACGTGCTGCTCAACATCGCCGCCGAGGGCAAGCTCATCACCGAGATCGAGCGCCGCCTGCGCGTTTCCGAACCGGTCATCAAGTTCATCACGGTCCGCATGGACGAAGAAGAGAAGCGCCTGGCCAAGATCAAGGCTCACCGCGAGACCCACGTCAAGCGTTCGGCGATTCCGGTCGCCCAGCCCGCTCGCATCGTGTCGATGGACGCCGTTGCCGAGACTCCGGTTGAAGCTCCCGCAGCAGAGACTCCGGCCGCTGCTGTGGAGACTGCCGAGGCACCCGCTGCTGCTGTCGAAGCACCCGCCGAAGCTGTCGCGACCGCCTAAGTATTCGCTGTTCCGTACACCAGCAGTACAACGTCCCACCCGCGCTTCTGTCGGTTTGACTGACATTCAGAGGCTCCCCAGCGAGTCTGGAGCGTGGACCGGGCCTGCAACACCCCGAGAGGAAAACACCATGGCTGACGAAACCAACACCCCGGAGACGCAGGCATCGCCTGCCGCTTCCGCACCCTCCACCTACACACCCCGCGCGCCCCGTCCTGCGGGTGGCCCTGGCGGCCCCGGCGGCTCGCGTCCCCCGGGCGGTCCCGGCGGCGGTCCTGGCGGCCGCAAATTCTTCCGCCGCAAAAAGGTCTGCAAGTTCTGCACCGAGAAGATCGACTCCATCAGCTACCGCGACGTGCGTTTGCTACAGGGGTTCGTGGCCGAGCGCGGCAAGATCGTACCGCGCCGCCTGACGGGTGTCTGCACCCGCCACCAGCGCCGCGTCTCGCTCGCTATCAAGCAGTCGCGCAACATCGCGCTGCTCGCCTTCGCAGCCCGCTTCTAACCATTGCCGCGAAGCGGCTCAGCCCAAGGAATCACGGAGAAATCGCAATGGAAGTCATTCTGAAAGAAGATGTCACGAAGCTCGGCCACCGCGGAGACGTGGTGAAGGTTGCCGACGGCTACGGACGCAACTACCTGCTGCCCGGCAAGCTTGCCATCGAGGCGACCGCCGCCAACAAGGCTGTGATCGAGCAGATGAAGGGCTCGGCAGTTCGCAAGTCCATCAAGGAAAAGGCTGCGTCGGAAGATGTCGCCAAGCAACTGGATGCGGTCGAACTCACGTTCGAGCGCAAGGTCGGCGAGAACGATCACCTGTTCGGCTCCGTCACCTCAGGCGACATTGCACAGCAGCTGGAAGCTCTGGGCTACACGATCGACAAGCGCAAGATTGCGCTCGAAGATCCGCTCAAGCAGCTCGGAGAATTCCATGTGCCGGTCAAGCTGCATCGCGAGGTCACCGCTCACGTCAAGGTGACGATCAAGAGCGATGCGCCGGACGAAGTGGCAACTCCCGCAGCCTAACCCAAACCAAATGCTTCAACACACCGACCGCCCTTCACGGGGCGGTCGGTCTGTTCTACCTTGCAGAGTCCTCCGGGTGCCCCATCTCAATCCCAGCCTCACGGGATTGAGGTGGGGTCCACGATCCTTACGCGGGCTGGAACTGGGCCCGCACAGCGGCGACGTGGGGCTCCAGGAAGGTCTGACGATCGGCACCACGGTTGAGCGCGGCGGCGCCACCTGCGGCCAGAACCGTCACGTCGGTAACGCCCAGAAAGCCGAGGACCGTGCGCAGGTAGGGCTCAACGTGGTTGTAGGAGGCCATCACCGTGCCGGCATCGTACGACCCGCCCGACGCTATCAGGATAGTGGCGCGTTTGCCGGTCAACAGACCGACGGGGCTCCCCGTGGCGTAGGAGAAGGTCTTGTTGACGCGGGCAATCTGGTCAATCCAGAGCTTCAAGGTTGAGGAGATGCCGAAGTTGTGCATCGGAACGCCGATCACATACTCGTCGGCGGCGATGAGCTCCGCGATCAGGGTGTCGGAGAGCGCCAGGGTTTCGCGCTGAGCGGCGGTGAGGGCGGCTTCCGGGGTGTATACAGCTCCAACCCATGCGGCGTCGACCGGTGGGATGGCGCTGATGGTAGTGTCGCGTACGACGACGGTGCCGTCGCGGTTCGCGTCTTTCCAGTTCTTTACGAATTCGGCGGTGAGATGGCGGGAGACGGAAACTTCTCCCATGGGGCTGGAGTCAAGATGGAGCAGAGTTTTGGGCATTGTGAATCTCCTTACTGCATCTGATGTCTAAACAACGAGTGTCGATTTATGAATAATCGACAAATGTCGTTTATTGCCGACGCGGAGATTTTTAGTACTCTACAGGGAACAAGATGCAGGAGAGCATGACAGACTCGGTTGATCCACGGATTCGGCGGACCCGTGTGCTCTTGCAGGAATCCCTTGGCAAGTTGCTGGAAGAAAAGGAGTTCGACAAGATCTCCGTGCAGGATATCGCCGAGGCCGCGACGGTAAACCGCGCGACCTTTTACGACCACTACCCTGACAAGTTCGCCCTGCTGGAATGTATGGTGGCCGGACGGTTCGCCGGATTGCTGGCGGCGCGTGGGGTCCAGTTCGATGGCGGATGCGCTTCGGCGCTACGAGCCATGGTGCTTGGGGTTTGCGATTACCTTGCTGCGACGCCCCGCCTGGAGTGCGAGCGCCAGATGCAGATGGAGCCGCACATGGAGGCAGCCGTGATCGCCGTGGTGCGACGGATGCTGCTGGAGGGTATCGAGAAGCACCCGCCAGAGAATGGGATTTCTGCCGCGACGCTAGCCGCAACGCTGAGTTGGGCGATCTACGGCGCAGCTAAGGAGTGGGTGCGGACACCGGAACGATGCGCGTCGGAGACGATGGCAGACCAGATCCTGGGGCTGCTGGGGCCAGTGTTTCAGGCCGCGCAACCGGCATCTACTGTATGAGGAATCAGGATCAGGCACAGTGGCAATTCGGTGTTGCGCAGGACAAGGTGTACCTGAACAACGCACGGTGGCATCCGCTCAGCCGGGGGGCGGAGCAGGCAAGGGCGGACTACCTCGATTCCAAGGCGCGAGGCATTTGGACGCCGGGGCTGAACTCGCCCGAGTCGATTGCAGTGCGGAAAGGGTTTGCGGACCTGATTGGCGCGGTGCCGGCGGAGATCGCGTTTGTGAACGGCACCACGGCGGGGGAAAACCTGATCGTGAACGGACTTGGCCTGGACCAGCCGGGCGAATACAACATCGTCACCGACGCGCTGCACTACGATCGTTCGCTGAGTTTCTACTTTGAACTGCGAAAGCGGGGCGTCGAAGTCCGGATCGTGAAGCCGAAGAATTGGCGGATCGAGATGAGCGATATGGGGGCCGCGATCAACAGCAATACGCGGCTGGTTGCGCTGTCTCGGATCAGTTTCATCAACGGTTTTGAGCATAATTTGAATACTATATGCGATTTGGCTCACGCGCACGGAGCGTATGTGTATGCCGACGTGGTGCAATCCGTCGGGTGCATGCCGCTCGATGTGCGGGAGAGTGGCGTGGATTTTATGGCTGCAGCAACCTATAAGTGGCTGATGGGCGACTATGGGCTGGGCTTCCTTTACCTCAGGCAGAATGTGCTTCCTGACGATGCGCCGGTACCGATTCTGGCCGCTCAGTCCGAGGTGGGAACTGCAGACGGGGTGCTTGCCGCGTTGACGTACTCGTTGCCGTGGATCAAAAGCCTGGGGCCTGTGAATATCCAACGCCACGCGTTGAGCCTGAATGCCACGCTGCGGCGTGAGATGCCCCGGCTGGGGTATCCGTGCATTACGCCCGAAGATGCAGGTGGGCCGATCATTGCGTTCACAGTCGAAAACGATCAGGCGACTGCGGCCAGGCTGGTGGCGAAGAAGATCGAAGTGGGTTTGTACCCGGGACGGATGAGGGTGTCGCCGTCGATCTACAACACTGATGCGGATGTGCAGGCTCTGCTGGCGGCGCTGAGTTAGGCTTTGTGGCGGGATTCCACTCATCGCAAAGGCGCGATGAATGGGGCACGGTTTTGAGGGTCTCCTGTAACTTAGAGGGATGCCCCTGAACCCGCACAGCCTTCGCGTCCTTGGCGCGCTGATGGAAAAAGAGATGACTACGCCGGATCAGTATCCGCTGACGGTGAACTCGCTGATATCGGCGTGCAACCAGCGTTCGAGCCGCGATCCGGTGATGGATATCACGGAGGACGAGGTTCGGACGGCGCTGCATGTGTTGCAGGATCTGGAACTGGTGGCTGCGGCGCGCGACTCCGGGCGGGTTCCGCGCTACGAGCATCGCATCCGCACCGTGCTGAACCTGCGCCGGGATGAAACGGCTGTGATCTGCCTGCTACTGTTACGCGGTCCGCAGACTCCCGGAGAATTGCGCAGCCGGTCGGACAGGATGCATCAGTTTGACGAGTTGGCGAGTGTGCAGGCTACGCTGGATCGGCTGGCAGGGCGCGAGACTCCGCTCACGGCGGTGCTGGCGAAGGCTCCGGGATCGCGGGAGGCTCGCTGGATGCACCTGTTGGGCGATCCGAACGATCAGCCAGTGCAAGCTGCTCCGGCGCAGCAAGACCCTGACTCGCTGCTGGAGCGGGTGCGGGCGCTGGAAGAGAGATTGAATCAGCTCGAGGCCAGGCTAGTGGCAATCGAGTAAGTCTGCCAATGGATGGTCACGCTGCCGCTATTCTTTTGCGGTTGCGTTGGCCGTCGTGGTTGCAGCGGTGCGGACTCCGCCGCGCTCGCCTAGATCAGTGCGGACTCCGCCGCGTTGGCCAAGATCGGTGACAGCCGAGGTGTCGGTTGTGGTTGTGTCGTCGCGGCGGACGGGTGGCGTGACTGGTCCTCTTCCGAATGTGGAATTAGGCATAAAGAATCTCCTTGATTGACATTTGGGGCCGGTTGGAGCTTGCAGCCCATCTCCAACAATTGAGTGGACTTATTATGCTCCCGAAATTGAGGAATGTGTAACGTCGTTTACGGCCGCTATTTTGTTTCCGTCCATAGGAAGGCCATTTCGTCGGCGTAGTCTTCGACTAATTGCGTCTGACTCACGCCGGCGCTGTGTCCGCCTTTGAGCGAGTAGTGCAGCAGGATAGGACGACCGGACCCGGATGCTTCTTGGATGAGCGGAGTCATTTTGCGGGCGTTCATGGGGTCGACGCGGGTATCTCCATCGCCGGTGAAGAACAGGATAGCGGGATACTTTGTCCCGGCAAAGACGCGGTGGTAGGGCGAGTACTTGTAGATGTAGCCGAAGTCGGCGGCATTTTCGGCATTGCCGTACTCGGTGATCCAGGTGCGGCCGATCAGGAACTTCTGGTAGCGCAGCATATCGAGCAGTGGGTAGCCGCACCAGATGGCTCCGAAGAGTTCGGGGCGCTGGGTCATGGCGGCTCCCATCAGCAGGCCGCCGTTGGACCGGCCGCGAATGGCGAAGTGTGCGGGTGAGGTGTATTTGTTGGCGATCAGGTATTCGGCGGCTGCGAACCAGTCGTCGAAAACGTTCTGCTTCTGCTCGAACATTGCGGCCTTGTGCCATGCTTCGCCGTACTCGTTGCCGCCGCGCAGGTCGGGCAGGGCAAAGTAGCCTCCCTGCGATAGCCACCACGCGTATTCGGGATTCCAGACGGGCGTTTCGGAGACTGCGAAGCCGCCGTATCCGGTCATCAGGACGCGTTCGGAGCCATCGCGCTTCAGTCCCTTCTTACCCGCAATAAACATGGGGACACGGGTGCCGTCCTTCGACTTATAAAAGACTTCTTTCAATTCGTAACTCGCCGAGTCGAATGGCACCTTGCTTGCGGAAAATATCTCGGTCTTACCGGTCGTGGTGTCGTAGTGGTAGATGGTGGGCGGCGTGATGATGGATTCAAAGGTGTAGAAGCCATCTTTCTCCTCGGCTCGACCATTGAGCCCACTGCCGGAGCCGATGCCCGGGTACTTGATCTGGCCCGTCGCTTTTCCGTCGAGGGTATAAACGGTCAGCTCGGACTGGACGTCGTGCAGGCGCAGCACGTAGAGCTTGTGGTCGACGAGCGAGACGCCTTCAAGAACGTCCTTGCCCTCGGGGATGATAGTGGGCCACTCGTCGGGCGACTTGCCCAGCACGGCCTTGAGCAAGCGGTGGTTGGGGGCCTTGTAGTCGGTGTCGACATAGAAGTCATCGTCGATGTTGAGGGCGCGAAATCGGCTCTCGATGCCGTAGACGAGCGGCACGAAGAGCGAGTCGCGCTCGCGCAGATCCTTGAGCAGAATCCAGACGTGTTTCGCGGGCGTTCCCTGGCTTACGTTAACAACGAGGTAGTGGCCGTTGGTGGTGATGCGGGCGCTGACGGAGTCGATTTCGCCAAGCTTTTCGCCACGATATTCGTTGCCGAAGATGAGCGCGTCGCCCGCGATGGCGCGGGCCCATGGATGGTAGAAGACGCGCGTAGCCTCGTGCGGGAAGAGCTTGCTGTAGTAGACGCCCTTGCCATCGGGTGCGACGGAGACGCCAGAGTAGCGGGCGGTGGGCAGGATGTCGGGCTTCGAGGTCCGGGATGCGAGGTCGAAAAAGTGGACTTCGACCTCGTCCGCACCGCCGACGCGAATGCCGTAGACGAGGGTGTTGCCGTCCTCGGTGACGCCGAGCATGGAGACCGAGACGTTGGGGTCGGAGCTGAGGGTGCTGGCGTCGATCAGAACCTGGTCCGCTCCGTGCAGACCCTGGCGCAGGTAGATCGATGCCTGGTTTTCGTTCGCGGCGCGCTTGGTAAAGAAGAATCGATCGCCGCGCTTGGTGGGGGTGGAGATGAAGTCCGTCTTGAGCAGCTTCGCCATCTGCTCGCGGGTTTCGGGCAGGGTCTTGAGCTGGTCGAGATACTTCTGGGTATACGCGTTTTCGGCGTCGATGTAGGCGCGGGTCTCGGGGGATTTGGGGTCTTCGAGCCAGCGATAGTTGTCGGTGATGGTAACGTCGGGGCCGCTGGTTTGCTTGTAGATGTCAGTGACCGGATGTTTGGCGACGGTGGGCGGCGGGGGGAGCTCGATGCCGGATTTGCCGTGGATGGTGGGTTGTGCCGATGCCGTCGCTACGAAACAAAGTGTTGCCAGAAAACTAATCCGCATGAAGCCGCCCTTGGGGAAGATGATTGCGAGTATCTTACCCCGTAGGCGGTTCCACCTAGAAGATCTGGAAGTTGACGTCGACGTACATTTCCACCGCGACTGCCTGGCCGTTCTCCATTGCGGGCTTGAACTTGTAGTGGCTGACGGCGTCCAAGGCCTTTTCGTTGAGCCCGGCACCAAGGCCGCGGGCGACACGCAGGCGGGTGGGGCGACCGCTTGCGTCGACTACGAGGTAGACGAGGACGTTGCCGGAGATTTTGGCCTTGCGGGCTTCCTCGGAGAACTCGGGCTCCGGCGCGTAGAGGACCTGAGGGGCTATAACGCCGCCGCCGATGTGGCGTATGCCGCCGCCCATGTTGCCGCCACTGCCGGGGCCAATGCCACTGCCGTTCCCGGAGCCAATGCCCGTTCCTCGCCCATTGCCCAGCGAGGTCCCGACGTTAGGGGAGTTAGGGAGTCCGAGGCTGAGTAAATCGGTGCGGGCCATCTTCAAGTTGGGGTCGACATCGATGGTGGGTTCGATGATGACCTTGGGATCCTGAAGGGGCGGCGCCTTGGGTGGGTTCAGCGGCTGGGCGGCAAATCTGGGCGGATTGCCCTTGTTTACAGGGGCAGGGCCGGGATTGCCGCCGCCGCCGTTGGCGGTCTTGAGCCGGGGCGGGGTGGGCGGTGGGAGAACCAATTCCGTGAGGGCTATGGCCTGGTGGATAGACGCTAGGTTCGCTGTGCGGACCTGCACCATCAGCAGCAGGATTGCAGCGAGGTTGAGGAGGATCGCGATGGAGACAGAGCTGCGCGATATTCCGCGGCTGGGGGCGCTGTCGAGGGGAGTGAACATGAGGAGGTTGGAGGGGGCGGCGGCGGTCGTCATGGTGAGGCTCCTTGGGGTGAGTCTGGTGGCGAAATCGTGGGACGCGGCGGGGTTGGCGACCTCGTGGAGAACGTCTTCCATCAGCAGGTCGATCGGGTCGGGGGTCATGCTCGCACCTCCTGCATGGCAAGGAAGCGGCGGCGCAACTCAACTTTGGCGCGCGAGACGCGGGTGCGGACGGTGCCCTCGGGAATGCCGAGGACGACAGCGACTTCGTAGGAGCGCATACCTTCGACAGCGCTGAGCACGAGCGGTTGCCGGAGCGATTCGGGGAGCGCTTCGATCAGCGCCTTCATCACCGCGCGGGCAGAGGCACCGAGTGCGGACTCTTCCGGCGACGCGGCCACGCTGGCGATTTCCATTTCGGTCACATCTTCGGAATTCTTCATAGCCTTGGCTCCGGCTGTGGACAGGCGGTCGAGCCCGGTACGCCAGACGGCGCGGGCGAGAAAGGCTTGTTCGTTGTCCATGGCTTGCCAGGCATCGTGCCGATAAAGCTTCAGGAATGTGTCCTGCACGGCGTCCTCCGCGTCCTGGGGATTTCTGAGCAGGCCAAACGCGACCCGGTAGAGGAACCGGGAGTGCCGGTCCACGAGAGCGGCAAAAGCCGCGTCCCGTTCGGTTCGATCTGGCTGTGCAGGTATTGGCGGTACGATCTCGTCGACGGCGGCCAGTGCCTGAGCAATCCCATCCATGGGTGAATGCCCTCACTGGCTAAGACCGGAGAGCGGGGAGAATTGTTCGGATGATCCGGGATTCTTTTTGGTGTCTATTCGAGGCGGGCCGAAGCTTTCCGGCCAACCGCGCGGGTACCTCCCTTTGAAGACACGGGACATAGCCGCGTCTAAAGCCGGGGGGCTTGCATTGGTCCGGGCGAGCCGTCAAAGTATTAATTGGTTCCAAAAAAATTCGATGGATCGAATCCACGTTCGCCACGGAATCGAAGAGGCAGTGTCTGGGTAACGCTCGCAACCGAAACTGGGAAGGCAACGTGTTGAGCGGCCCTGTCGGGAGATGGGTTGGGCGGATCGTTGCCATGTTGCTGGCGTTCTGCTTGCTGGCGTTTCCATTGCAAGCCCAAACAAGCGTCCTGCCTGACGCGCCGGATGACGGACGTCAGGCGGCCGGAAAAGCCGGCAGCATCAGTGGCACGGTGACCGATGCCGACGGCGACGCAATCGCCGGGGCGACGATAACGCTGGTGTTAGACGGGGGCCGCGCCGCGCCGCGCAAGGTAACGGCGGATGGCGATGGCTACTTCAGCATGCTGGATGTACCCGCCGGCAACGTCACGCTGACGATTGCGTCCGAGGGATTTGCGACCGTCACGAGAGCCTTTGCGCTGCATGGCGAGGAGACGCTGGAGACACCCAACATCAAGCTCCCCGTAGCCACCGCTGCTGTCGATGTGGAGGTCACGTTCTCCAGGCATGACGTTGCGGAAGAGGACATCAAAGCCGAGGAGAAGCAGCGGGTGGCTGGGTTCATTCCGAATTTCTATGTCACCTACAACTGGAACGCACCGCCAATGAACGCTCGGCAGAAGTTCAAACTGTCGGTGCGCGGGATCGTCGATCCGGCGAACTTCCTGATCTCGGGGATCGCCGCAGGCATCGAGCAGGGGACGAATGCGTTTCCGGAGTATGGGCAGGGCGCGGTTGGTTTCGGCAAGCGGTACGGTGCGTCGCTGGCCGATGGAACGGTGGGCAGTCTGCTGGGCGGTGCGGTGTTCCCCGCGCTGCTGCGGCAGGATCCGCGCTACTTCTACATGGGGACGGGCAAGGTGACGACGCGGGCACTGTACGCACTGGCTGCGGCCTTCATCTGCCGGGGCGATAACGGCAAGTGGCAGCCGAACTATTCGAGCGTTCTGGGGGACGTGGCGACAGGTGCGATCTCCAACACCTACTACCCGGAGAGCAGCCGGACGGGTTGGGCGGAGACAGTGGAGGTGGGGCTGCTGAACGCTTTGCAGCAGGGCGTGAGCAATCTGATGCAGGAATTTGTGTTCAAGCGAATATCGACCGGAACGCGAAAGCCAGCGAAGACAAAACCCTGAGCTGGAGAGAATTTCTCTTCCGGTATGCTGAATTCATCCACCTGAGGACGAATCGATGAC
>JANXWZ010000133.1 GCA_025350865.1 Rhodanobacteraceae bacterium | reverse complement strand
GGAGGCACAAATGAATATATCGAGAGGTCACGAGAGCGTGGAATAATCCCGGAAGGCACGGGTATTTTGCGATTTCCAGCGCGTCACGACAGTTCCGAGCGGCAGTGGAGGCACGTCTTGCAGAGCACGATGGCACGATTTTTTGGGATTCCGGTTAGCGTCGGGGCGTTGCTGCTGGCAGGGTGCGCGGGTGTTCGACCGCTTGAGCCTACTTCCAGTGCGGTCGGGCTTAAGGGCGCTGTCCACGGTGGCCAGCAGCCGGTTGCCGGGGCGACGGTCCGGATGTATGCGGTGGGAACGACGAGCGACGGCGTCGGTACAGGGACGCCGCTGTTTACGGTGACGACGGATGCGAACGGCGTATTCAACGCGCCTTCGAGCACCTATACGTGTCCGACGCCGACCTCGCTGGTGTACCTGGTGGCGACGGGCGGGTACCCGGGGCTGGGGTCGGGGCAGACGAACCCGCAACTGGCGCTGATCGCTGCGCTGGGACCGTGCGGCAGTATCAACGACTCGACGATTGCGATTGTGAATGAGGTGACGACGGTGGCGGCGGTGTATGCGCTGGCACCGTATGCTTCGGCAAGCGGGATCGGGTCGACTCCGGCTCATGCGGCGGCTTTGGCGGCCGGGTTTACGCTGGCATCGCAGTATGTGGATACGACGGTGGGGCAGGCTCCGGGAACGAATCTTCCGACGGGGTACACGTCGCCGATCGCGCAGATCAATACGATTGGCGACATTCTGGCTCCGTGCGTGAATTCACCGGGCGGGGCTTCGGGCGATGGGTCGGCTTGCGGCACGCTGTTTGCGTTGACGACTCCTTCGGGTGGGTCTGCGGCAACGGATACCTTTGGGGCAGTGCTGAACCTGGCGGACAACCCGACGCTGAATACGGGATCGCTGTTCAACCTGGCGACGCCAGCGGCGCCGTTTCAGCCGATGGATGCGGTGCAACCTCCGGACCTATCGATCAACCTGATACAGCCGTCGACGATGTCATTGACACCGGCGGCCGGACTCAACACTCCGAGCACTCCGCTGGGTTCGAGCTCGCAGGTGACGGCGACGCTGACCAACAATGGGCCGGGTTCGATTGCATTGACCGGGATCACGATCACGGGGAGCACGGCGGGGTTCTCGCAGACGACCAACTGTGCCGGCGTGATAGCAGCCTCGTCCAGCTGCACGATCACTGTGACTTATGCACCGCTGACCAGCGGGACGCCCAGCGCGTTTCTGAATGTAACCACGAGCGCGACCAATTCGCCGCAGACCATACGGCTGAACGGTTTTGCGATTGCACCTTCGATCACGGTTTCGCCTTCGGCGCTGACATTTCCCGCTACCTTCGTGGGAACGGCGTCGAGTGCGATGCCGGTGACGGTGACGAACTCCGGACAGGGAGTGCTGACGCTATTTGGTGTCTCGTTCAGCGGAACGAGTAGCGGAGATTTTTCGGAGACCGATAACTGCCCGGCGACGCTGGCAATGGGAGCTTCGTGCACGGCGTTGGTGACGATGACGCCGAGCTCAGTGAACACGCTGGCGGCGACGATGTATGTCGGTTCGAATGCAGGCGGTACCGGGGCGGCAGTGACGCTGAGCGGAACGGGAATGGCACCGGCCGGGGCGCTGACGTTGTCGACGCCGGGGCTGTATGTGCCTCCGTATGGAGCGGGTTATGTTGCTTTGACGAATCCGTCCTCGGGAGCGGTCACGATATTTTCGATCACTTTGACGGGGCCGGAGACCCAGACGAATAACTGCGGAAGTTCCCTGGCGGCAGGCGCTTCGTGCCTGTTCACGATCAAGCCCTCGAACAGCGTGGGGGGCCAGATCAGCACTGGCTTGCTTACGGTGAATAACAGTTCGCCCGCGCCGCAGGTGACCACCACGCTGTATACGACCGGCTACGTCACTTCAACTGTGGATTTCGGCAGCGTCGCAGTCGGAACCGCGGCCCCGACGGGCTATCTGGCGGCACCGTTCAACGCCTTCTACGGCGGCTATCGGCTCTCCGGCAGTTTGAGCGGGCCAAGTGTGGCCGACTTCACGACCGGCGGGTTCTGCTTCTCGAAATCTTCGGTTTGCGTCCTACCCTTCGGGTTCACGCCAACGGGGGCAGGCGCACGCGTTGCGCTGTTTACAGACTTTTCGGCGGGCTATTTTCCGGTGGTGGGTTTTGGGTTGCCGGCGGGAACGACAACCGAGCCTCTTACTGCATCGCCAACGATCTTGTCCTTTCCGCAGACGGCGCTTTCGGCAAGCTCACCGGCGCAGACGGTAACGGTGGCGAATCCTCTGGGTCATTTGCTGTTCTTCACCAGTTCGAGTGCCGACTTCCAGGTGTCTCCGGGGAGTTGTGCGGCGACTAGCTGCACGGTGTCGGTGGTGTTCAATCCGCAGAGCTCGGGGCAGTACGCCAACCAGAGCTACATGGTGATTTTCGACAGTGCGACGAACCTGACGAACAGCATAGCACTTTCGGGTTTCGGCGGGATTCCGGCACTGACATTTACACCCTCTCCGCTCGACTTCGGCGCTGTCACGGTCGGGGCGACATCTTCAAGCAAGACGGTTTCAGTGAGTGCCACGGGAGTGAGTACGGCTTACCTGGTGTTCAGCTTCCCCGCAGGTGGAAATGCAAGCGGCGACTTCACCGCCTCCAACTTCGGCGCAACGGTGACTGCGGGGACACCTTACATCACCTATCCATACCAGTTCACTCCGACGAACGTGGGTACGCGGAGTGCGACCGTGACGGTTACAGATTCGCGTACCGGGTTGGTGGTGGGAAGTTACAACCTGACGGGGACCGGAATTGGTGCGTTGACCACGACGCTTTCGGCGGCGCCTGCATCGGTCAGCTTTCCAAATACCGTGATCGGGGTGACGTCGGCTCCGTTGACAGTGACTGTTACAAATAGCGGAAACTTTCCGGCGACAATCGGTTTTGTGAGCTTTGGCGGGGCTAACCCGACGGACTTTGCGACGCCATCTTCGTGCGCGACGATTCCGGCCCAGGGAACTTGTACTTATTCGGTTACATTTACGCCGGGAGCCACGGGATTGCGGAGTGGGACGCTGCTGATTGCGAGCAACGATCCTGCATCGCCGCTGACAGTGCCGCTTTCGGGGACGGGATCGCCGATACCTACGGTGACGTTGAACCCGACATCGCTGATGTTCTACGAGCGGGGTGCACCGCAGACGGTGAGGATGACGAATCTTTCGGCGAATCCGCTGACGATTACTGCGTTCAACATGGTCGGGCACTACACGCAGACGAACAACTGCGGAGCGGTGCTGGCGGGGAACAGCTCCTGTGCGATCCAGGTTTATGCCGATTCGACTGTGGGAGTGTTTACCGGGTCGATGACGGTGGTGGATAGCGACACGGTGGATACACAGGTGGTGACGCTGAGCAGTAACGTGCCGTATTCGTCTGCCTATGATTTTGGTTCGATCGCGGTGGGTGTACCCGGTGGCAGTAAATACTTCACCGGCGGTATCGTTACCGTGTTTCCAAACCAGATCAGCCTGATCTACAGCTTTACGCTTTCGGGACCGAATTTATCCGATTTCTATGGTCCGGGGACGACCTCGGTCTGCGGGAACCATAGCGGCTTTCCGTGCCAAGTAAGCTTCGTCTTCCAGCCGACGGGAATAGGGGTTCGGTATGCGATTGCGACGGCGAACGACGGGTCGATTTATCTGTTCAAGGGGACGGGCTTGAGTACGGCGCAGACATTTACGGTGAGTCCGAGTTCGTGGAATTTCGGCAATACGCAGCTGGGGTCGTCGCTTTCCACGCAGGTCTATCTGACAAATACGTCGGCGAATGGGGTGATTCCTTTCGTGTCGTCATCGCTTTCGACAGGGCCGACGAACAACGGGGACTATTCGATTACGAACAACACGTGTTTTGGGACGGTGTATGGCTGCTCGGCAACCATCAACTTCACGCCGCAAGCGACGGGCACTCGATCAAGCGTGCTCACCTTCACGTCGGGGACGGGGTATCAGCAGACGGTGACGATTACGGGGACGGGTGCTCCCGCTCCGCCTCCAACTGCCACTCTGACGGCTTCGCCGGGTTCGTTGACGTTTGCTCCGACAGCCATGGGGGTGGCCTCCGCTGCGCAAAACGTAACGATCTCCAACACTGGATTGGGAGTGGCGACACTCAGCTTGATCGGCTTTGGCGGAACAAATCCCTCCGACTTTGCGGACACGACGGCGTGCGGGGGGACGCTGGCGGCCGGAGCTAGCTGCAACATCTCGGTCACATTTACGCCGGGCGGCACGGGGAGTCGCAACGGCATTCTTGTGGTTGGCAGCAATGCCACCAATCCCTCGATGAACATTGCGGTGACAGGGACGGGCATCAGTCCGAATGCAGCCTTGAGTTCGTCGCCGGCGTCGCTGACGTTTGCGCCGACGCTGGTGAGTACGGCAACAGCCGCGCAAACGGTCACGATTTCGAATGCAGGGGCGTCAACGGCAACACTGAGTTCCATCGGCATCAGCGGGACCAACGCGGCGGACTTTACGGAGACGACGACGTGCGGGAGTTCGCTGGCTTCGGGCGCGAGTTGCAGCGTGTCGGTAACCTTTTCGCCTACAGCGGCCGGCAGCCGCAGTGCGGGCCTGGCGATTGCGAGCAACGATCCGTCTTCTCCACTGGTGGTACAGCTGAGCGGGTCGGGGTTCGGTTCCGGTCTGACGCTGACGCCATCGCCAGCTTCGGTCATGTTTGGGTCGCAGACTGTTGGGTCAGGCTACGCGAGCCAGATCGTTACACTGACCAATAACTTTACGACGACGGCTACACTTGGTACGTTCAGCCTAAGCGGAGCAAATGCCGCAGACTTCCTCGTTTCCGGTAACTGCGGGAGTTCGCTGGCGGCAGGCGCGCAGTGCAGTGTGACGGTGATTTTTTCGCCGGGGGCGGTGGGAAGTCGCAGCGCGAGTCTGATCATTCCCAATAGCGGCCCGAATTCTCCTCTGACGATTCCTCTCAGCGGGACCGGGAGCACGGCGGTTCCGGGAACACTTACGATCAATACCAATCTGATCGGATTCGGAGACGTGACCCTGGGGACCGTTTGGGGGTTTCTACAGGATGGCGTGATGACGCAATATCTGCCAATCTCGATTACGAACAACGGAGCATCGAGTGCATCGGTGAATCAGATTGCCTTTAGTGGGACGAACGCGTCGGACTTCTCGCAGGGGAGCAACTGTCCGGCGGTTCTGACGGCGGGCGCCTCGTGCGAAATTTTCGTCTCGTTTACGGCGGGCGGGACGGGGAATCGCACTGCGACGCTGAGCGTGACCAGCGGCCCCAGCAATGCGGTGTCGACGGTTCCGGTGACCGGCGTGGGCGTGGCGAGCAGCGGAGCGACGTTGACTGCGTCGCTGAGCAGCATTGCCTTCGGATCGACGGCAGTGACGGCGACCTCGGCTCCGCAGATATTGACGCTTACCAATAACAGCTCGTTCGCGGTAACGGTCTGGGGACAGCAGTTCAAAGGGGCGAATTACTTCGACTTCAATCTGGCGAACTTCACTTGCGGGACGATTGCTGCGAATTCGAGCTGCAATGTGAACGTGACGTTTGCGCCAATCGGTCCCGGAGCGCGGAGCGGGTACCTGGAACTGGACAGCAATTCATCGAATACGTCTCTGCTGATTCAACTTTCCGGGACGGGAACCGGTACGGGCTACGCAGCTTCGCCGGTGCTGATCTTTTCGGGTAGTTATGCGAACGCGACGTATGCGTGGCCGTTGACGACGGTGGGCGTCTCCTCGTTTCAGCAGGTTGCGACGCTGCTGAATAATGGGAGTTCTGCGGTGACGCTGGGGTCGATCGCGCTATCCGGGGGGAATACGGGGGACTTTGCGCAGGCGAACAACTGTCCGGCGGTGCTGCCGGCGTACACGCAATGCTTCTTCCATCTGAACTTCAGCCCGACGGCGACCGGAGCGCGCGCCGCTACTGTGTCGGTGACGGGCAGCGGTGGGACTGGGGCTATGCTTTCGCTCAATGGCCTGGGGAACTAAGGCGGTCTTGAGTCGCGCCGTCAGTCCTAGACCTGGGGCGTTGCCCCAGGCTGGTATGAGACGGGCCTTTGGCCCTGAACGCGTGTGGGGTGTGCCCTCCTGGTTCTGGGCGGGTGGGAGCAAGGCAGAAGCAGGTCCTCGCGCTTTGCGGAGGGATGACAAGGTGATGGGGTTGTCGGGTGGGGAGAGGAAGACGGTTCGCTTTGCGAATGCCCACATCTGAGAGGCGAGATGTGGGGCACCCTGGATTCCGTGGCGGGGTCCCACTCATCGCAAAGTACGCGATGAATGGGGCACGGATTTGTGGCTGGGAGAGGAAAGGCAAAGACCAATACGGAGATTCTGGCTTCGCCAGAATGACGGCCCCGGGTGGGGTTGCGGCGGTTAGTCGATGGAGATCTTGCGGAGGAGCTTGAAGTTGGAGAGCATCTGGCCGGTGCCGAGGACTACCGAGGCTAATGGATCGTCGGCGATGGAGACAGGGAGGCCGGTTTCTTCGCGGATGCGCTTGTCGAGGTTCTTGATGAGCGCGCCGCCGCCGGTGAGGACGATGCCGCGATCGGAGATGTCGGCGGAGAGCTCGGGCGGGGTGCGCTCGAGGGCTACGCGGATGCCGTTGATGATGGTGGCGATGCACTCGGAGAGGGCTTCGCGGATCTCGGAGTCGTCGATGACGATGGTCTTGGGGACGCCCTCGATGAGGTTGCGGCCCGTGATGGACTTCTGGAGGGGCTGGTCGAGGACGAAGGCAGAGCCGAGCTCGATTTTGATCTGCTCGGCGGTGCGCTCGCCGATGAGCAGGTTGTACTTGCGCTTGATGTAGGTGATGATCGCCTCGTCCATCTGGTTGCCGGCCATGCGGACGGAACGGGAGTAGACGATGCCGGCGAGGGAGATGACGGCGATGTCGGTGGTGCCGCCACCGATGTCGACGACCATGTTGCCGCCGGGTTCGGTGATGGGGAGGCCGGCGCCGATGGCGGCGACCATGGCCTGTTCGACCAGGTGGACTTCAGAGGCTTTGGCTCGGTAGGCGCTGTCCATGACGGCGCGCTTTTCTACCTGCGTGATTTCAGAGGGGACGCCGATGACGATGCGGGGGTGGACCATCATCTTGCGGTTATGTGCCTTCTGGATGAAGTAGTTCAGCATCTTCTCGGTCTGCTTGAAGTCGGCGATGACGCCGTCCTTCATGGGCTTGATGGCGACGATGTTGCCGGGGGTGCGGCCGAGCATCTCCTTGGCCTCTTTGCCGACGGCTTCGATCTCACCGGTGACCTGGTTCACGGCGATGATGCTGGGCTCGTTGACGATGATGCCCTTGCCGTGGGCGAAGACGAGGGTGTTGGCTGTGCCGAGGTCGATGGCGAGGTCGGAGGAGAAAAGGCTGAACAGCGAGCGCATGTTGTGCACTCGTGAGTACCGCATCTGGAAATTGTTCGATGACATGAGGGTAAATCGATCCTGAGTCGAGACTAGCGTGAGTCTTCATTGTACGCGCCGAAGGTACGGCAAGTGACTGACGCGGATAGGACGGACAAAAACGGATAAGAATGGATTGCATTCGGGTGGGTGCGATACTTGAAGCTGAGACACCTATTGGGAGCGGATATGGGAGCGGAGATTGCGTTGCAGGCGGCGCCGAGCGAGTTGACGGCACATCGCCGATCACTGAAGGCGCTGACCGGCATTCGGTTCTTCGCGGCGTTTTATGTGGTGATCTTCCATACCCGCGTGGGGCAGTTGCTGAGTGAGCATGGTTTTACGGCGGCGGGCAATTTTTTCTACAACGGATACCTGGCTGTGCCGCTGTTCTTTCTGCTTTCGGGATTCATCCTGGCGTACACGTATGAGGGGCAGATTGAGGAGCCGGGCGATCATCGGCGGTTCTGGGAGGCTCGGTTTGCGCGGATCTGGCCGGTGTATGCGGTGTCGCTGTTGATGGCGTCGATCCCGAGCTTCACGATACCGCCGCTGGGTAGTGCGCTGGCCGCGCTGGGGATGGTGCAGGCCTGGAATCCGTTCGATCCCGGAATGGCCGGGGCGTGGAATTTTGTGTGCTGGACGCTGTCGGTCGAGGCGGTGTTCTACATTGTGTTTCCGTTTTATCAGACGTGGATTGAGGAGAAGAGTTCGCGGACGCAGCTGCTGACGATGGCCGGAATGCTGGTGGTATGCGTGGCGATCAACTCGGCCTCGCGGACGCTGGGGTACAAGCCGGTGGGCGTGTGGCACTGGATTCCGCTTCCGATTCCGCATCTGCCGGAGTTCTTTACGGGCGTGGGGCTGGGGAACTACTACCTTAGGCTGCTGAGCGGACGAGCGGGCAAGCCGGGTGAGCCGCTCCTGCCGGGCAAGGGGGTTTGGACGTATGGCTCGCTGATTGCTACGGTTGCACTGCTTTGCCGCCCGGATAGCGCGTGGACTTCGCTGGTGGTGATCGCGTTTGCGGCGCTGTTGTTTGGGCTGGCGGCGGAGCGGACGCTGCTTTCGCGGTTCTTGTCGTCAAGGTGGATGCTGCTGGGCGGGGGCATCAGCTACTCGATTTACCTGGTGCAGATGCCAGTGAAGAGCTGGGTTCAGGCGATTACGGAACGCATGCACCTGGGCAACGAAGGGCTTCGCTTTTTGATTACGACAACAGCGTTGATCGGGGTATCGCTTATTCTGTTCAAGGCGGTTGAAGACCCGGCGCGCAAGTTGCTCCGCGGCATTTTTGCACGCATGGAAGCCGGACGAACGGCGCAGGAACAAAGGAAGAGAGCAACGACATGACGATTGGCGTACCCAAGGAAGTAAAAGACCACGAAAGCCGGGTTGGCGTTACGCCGGCCGGAGTAAAGGCGCTGGTTGAGGCCGGCCATACCGTTCTCGTTGAGACGCAGGCGGGTGCACTGTCGGCGTTCCCGGATGACGAGTACCAGTCCGCCGGAGCCGAGATTGTGGGCTCGGCGTATGACGTTTGGCGGCTGGCGGATATGGTCGTGAAGGTGAAAGAGCCGGTGGAGAAAGAGTACCGGCACTTCCGCGAGGGGCTGGTGCTGTTTACGTATCTGCACCTTGCTCCACTGAAGGAGCTGACCAACGCGCTGCTGGAGAAGAAGGTCTGCGGGATTGCGTATGAGACGGTCCGCGACCGTATGGGCACGCTGCCGCTGTTGACGCCGATGAGCGAGGTTGCCGGACGCATGAGCGTGCAGGTTGGCGCGGCTTACCTGGAGAAGGAACATGGCGGGCGTGGGGTGCTGCTGGGTGGGGTTCCGGGAACGCCGCCGGGAAATGTTTGCATTATCGGCGGCGGTATTGTCGGGACGAATGCGGCGAAGATCGCGCTGGGCATGGGTGCCCGAGTGACGATTGTGGATGTGAGTTTGAACCGGATGCGGGAGCTGGATGACATCTTCGGCGGGCGCATTTTGACGCTGATGTCGAACAGTTACAACATCGCGCGCGCGTGCTGCGAGGCGGACCTGGTGATTGGGGGCGTGCTGATTCCGGGCGCGGCGGCACCGAAGATTGTGACCAAGGCGATGGTGTCGAAGATGAAGAAGGGCGCGGTGATCGTGGATGTCGCGATCGACCAGGGCGGCTGCATTGAGACGGCTCACCCGACGACGCATACCGATCCGAGCTACGTGGTGGACGGCGTGGTGCATTACTGCGTGACGAATATGCCGGCGGCGGTTCCGTATACGTCGACACTGGCGCTGACGAATGCGACGTTTCCCTATGTGCTAAAGATTGCGAACAAGGGAGCGGAGGCGGCGATTCGCGACGACAAGGGCATTGCGGAAGGTGTGAACACGTACGAGGGCACGCTGACGTATGGGGCCGTGGCACAGGCGCAAGAGCGGGAATGGACGGAGATTTCGAAGCTGCTCGGGTAGGATGTTGCGGCGGGCCTAAGGACCACGACGGAGATTCTGGCTGCGCCAGAATGACGGCGGCGGCGACAGCAGGCTGGAGGTACGAGGTTGGACAAGAGCACGCAACGCCGCAGGGTGCTGACGATTGCACTGGGCGTGGTTGCGCTTGTGATCGCGCTGGCCTATGGGGTGCTGAATGCTTTCAAGCTGAATTTTCTGAGCCCGGAGACGACGGGCGAAATTGTTCTGTTTACCACGCTGTCGGCGGTGGCGTTCCTGCTATTTGTCACCGTGCTGGTGATGCTGGTGCGGAATCTGCTGAAGCTCTACTCCGACCAGAAGAGCGGGGTGATGGGCAGCCGGCTGCGGACGCGGATGTTATGGGGCGCGCTGCTGATCAGCCTGGTGCCGATTTCGTTTCTTTTCTTCTTCAGCTATGGACTGATGAATCGGTCGGTTGACCGCTGGTTCTCGCAACCGGTGCGGGATATCTCGGACGACTCGAACCAGCTGGCGTTGGCGCTGGCCCAATACACGAACGCGAATGCTCGGCTGGAGGCGCAGAGCATTGCAGCAGGCTTGCCGCTTACGGCGGCGACGAAGCGTGACGGCGGCGACCGCGCCCTAATGACCCGCGTGCTGGCCCAGCATGACACGACGCTGCAGGGCGGATTTGCCGTAGTGTTTCGGGATGGCAAGCTGATTGCCGAACGCAATGTACCGCGGCAGGCGGCAGGTAGCGCGACAGTGAAGCCCTGGGTTCCGGAACGGGCATCTGATCGCGACGATTCTGCGGGGGACGATGAGGGTCGGGCGAAATCCGAGGTACAGACAGTCTTCGATGTCGCGGACGCAGCCGGTGCAGGTTTGCTGGCGGTGGCGCAACGAGAGGACAACCCGATTTTCAATATCGCAGGCGTGGACTATGCGCTGGGCACGGCACAGTTGCAGCCGGGGGTAACGGGCAAGGTGGTGGTGGGACAGCCATTGCCTCAAGGGCTCTCTGCGATGATGACGCACCTGCGGACGGAGGCTGAGAAATACCGCGTCCTGGCGTCGGAGCGGCGGTCGATTCGCTACACCTACATGACCTACATGCTGATGATGACGGTGCTGGCGCTGTTTGCGGCGAGCTGGCTGGCGCTGCATCTTTCCAAGCAGGTGACCAAGCCGGTAGAAGCTCTGGCCGATGCGATGGCGTCGATTGCGGCGGGCAATTACGGCCATCGGGTGGAAGAGAGCGCGACCGAGGAACTGGGCGAACTGGTACGAAGCTTTAACCACATGGCCGAGGACCTGGATAGCAGCCGTGCGCAGGTTGAGGCTTCAACGGAGCTGCTGAGCGCTGCGAATTCGGCGCTGGAGGCTCGCCGCAGCGAGCTGGAGACGATGCTGGAGACGATTCCGAACGGCGTCGCGACGGTGAGCCCGGGGGGAAGGATTCTGCTGACGAACCGGGCGCTGAGCGAGATGCTGGACCCGGGCGGACAGCAGCCGTTTGTGGGGCGGAGGATGGATGAGGTATTTCCACCGGAACTGATGGAGGCACTGGATCGGCTGACGCGGCGCAGCCATCGGATGGGATCGGCGTCGGACGAACTGGAGATGCCGACGGCGAGCGGGACGCTGAATATTGCGGCCACGGTTGCGCTGCTGGAAGGTGCGGGGACGCATGAGCATCTGGGGTATGTGATTGTGCTGGAAGATGCGACGGAACTGCTGCGGGCGCAGAAGCAGAGCGCGTGGAAAGAGGTGGCGCGGCGCGTGGCGCACGAGATCAAGAATCCGCTGACGCCGATTTCGCTGAGCGCGGAACAGATTGGGCGGCATATTGAACGGCTGGATACCGCGATGCATGCGGCCGGTGCGGAGTCGGCTTCGATTGCCGTGATTCGCAGGTGCAGCGAGGTGATCTCGGGGTCGGTGGAGAGCATGCGCGGGCTGGTGGATCAGTTTGCGTCGCTGGCGCAGTTCCCTACCGCGATGCCGCGTCCAGCGGATTTGAATACGATTGTCGAGAACTCACTGGCGCTGTTTGCCGGTAGGACGCAGAACATTCGCATTGTGCGGCGATTTGCAAAGGATCTGCCGCTGGTACTGGCCGACCCGGAAGCGATGAAACGCGCACTGGGCAATCTGGTGGACAACGCGGTGGAAGCGATGCAGACCAGCCTGCTGCGTGAGCTTCGGATTTCGACGGCGATGCTACCGACGGGCATGGTGGAACTGACCGTCGCAGACACGGGTACAGGACTGACGGACGATATGCGGGAGAAGCTGTTTCTGCCTTACTTCTCGACCAAGCAGCGGGGGACGGGGCTTGGGCTTTCGATTGCGGCGAAGATTATTCAGGAGCATGGCGGTAGCATCCGGGCGGAGAAGAACGAGCCGGCGGGGGCTAAGTTTATCGTGGAGCTGACGGTCGCGGGTCGCGGGGATTCGGGCCAACACTCGATTGCGGTGCAGGACAGCAGTAGCGTTGTGGCGGAAGGGTAGGGCCAGCTGTGAATCATGTATTGATCGTCGACGACGAAGCTGAGATTCGCGAGTCGCTCGAGAGCATTTTGACGGAAGAGGGCTACCTGGTCACGACAGCTGCGACGGCCGGCGAGGCGCTCGCGCTGTTGCGTGACGCGGCGTATGACGTGGTGCTGCTGGATATCTGGCTGCCGGATCGGGACGGGCTGGATACGCTGGGCGAGATACGCCAGATGGACTCGGCGAACGTGCCGGAGGTGGTGATCATCTCGGGGCACGGGACGATCGAGGCGGCGGTGCGGGCGACGAAGCTGGGGGCATACGACTTTCTGGAAAAGCCGCTGAGCCTGGCGCGGACGCTGATCGTACTGAAGAATGCGATGCAGTCGCGGCAGATGCGCGAGGATAACGCGGAGTTCCAGCGGCAGCTTGCGAGCAAGGGGACGGTGACCGGCACGAGCGTCCCGATGAAGGCGCTGCGGCAGCAGATCAAGCTGATGGCCCCGACCAATGGGCGCGTGCTGATCTACGGCGAGAGCGGGACGGGCAAGGAGCTGATTGGGCGGGCGATGCATGCGGAGAGCCTGCGCAAGGATCGGGTGTTTGTGGAGCTGAACTGCGCGGCGATACCGGAGGACTACATCGAGACCGAATTGTTTGGGTATCGGCATGGCGCGGCTCCCGGTGGCGGCGGGCCGAATGTTCCGGCGGAGAAGCGTGGCACATTTGAGCGGGCAGATGGCGGGACTCTGTTTCTGGATGAGGTCGGCGACATGAGCTTGAAGACGCAGGCCAAGGTGTTGCGGGCCTTGGATGAGCAGAGATTTCTTCCGGTAGGTGCAAGCCATCCGGTGCATGTGGATGTACGAGTTATTGCGGCGACTAACAAGGACTTAGAAGAGGAGATAGCTCGGGGGAATTTTCGCGAGGATTTGTTTTATCGATTGAACGTAATTCCATTCTTTGTTCCACCATTGCGGGATAGGAAGGAAGATATTCCTTTGTTAGTGAAGGAATTTCTTGCGGAATTCGGCGCACAGTATGGACGGCCTCGCGTGGAAATGATGGAGGATGCGCTGGCGGCGTTGAAGCAGTATCACTGGCCGGGGAATGTACGGGAGTTGCGGAATTTGGTGGAGAGGGTGCTGATTCTGAATCCTAAGGCGCAGCGGATCGAGCGCAAACAGTTGCCGATGCTGGTGTATCGCGATGCGGGCAAGGCTGTCGGGTCTGGTTCTGGCAGGGGTGAAGAGTTTGCGACGCTG
Source organism: Rhodanobacteraceae bacterium (assembly GCA_025350865.1). Taxonomy (GTDB): domain Bacteria; phylum Acidobacteriota; class Terriglobia; order Terriglobales; family Acidobacteriaceae; genus Edaphobacter. The sequence continues at coordinate 16,738 of JANXWZ010000133.1, read as the reverse complement.
CTGGAGGCTCGGGAGGCTTACGAGCGGGATTATATTTTGAAGAAGATCGATGAGTGCCATGGGAATGTAAGTCGGGCCGCGGAAGGACTGGGGTTGGAGCGGAGTCATCTGTATCGGAAGATGAAGGCGCTGGGTGTGAGTGTTAAGGAGTAAGGCGGTTGGGGGCCTGGCCCTGTAGCTTATAATCCTCGGAGGAGAACGATATGGCCGCAGTCGGGACAATCATTGAGACGCAGGTCGGCGACGACATGGTGTACACGGACGAGACCGGTGCATCGTTCATTCTTCCTGGGTATGCGGTGAAAAGGGGCATGGGAATTGAGCTCGATCCTCGGATTGATCTGACACAGCCGATCTACGAGCAGGCGGCCAAGTTGGACGCAGAGGATAGATCTGCGGACCGCAAGCGCCAAGCTACAGCCGCGTGACGCGGGGTGTTCTGCTTGATACACATTCGTTGCTCTGGTTGCGCGCTGGGGATCGCCTTGGCATGGAAGCGAAGTACGCAATTTCGCGGGCAGTGTCATCCGGGTCGGTATTTCTGTCTCAGATGCTTTTGTGGGAGCTGGGCCTTGCGATGCTGAAGAGAAACGCACAGAGTCGCCCAAACCTGAGCGGCATGTCGGTTCAAGACTGGATCCGAGATGTCTCGCTTCGCTTTGGCCTTCGTTTCGTTCCGATGTCCGATGCCATTGCTATGGAAGCTGCCTTGGTTCCGCAGTTGTGCGGTTACGGCGACCCCGGAGACTGCTTTTTGATCGCAACGGCCCATATCGAAAATCTTGGGCTTGTGACCCGCGATTCGAGAATCATCGACCTCGGGAACCGCCGTCCCGACTACATAACCGTAATTCCCTGTTAGCGAGCGGTCCTTTTATAGACGCATTCGATAGCGGATGGTTCCTTGCTCCTGGCCGGGGCCGTCGTAGGTGAGGCCGCATTTTTCCATGACTCGGATGGAGCCGCCCAGCCATGGGTAGGTATGGGCGATGATGCTGGAGAAGCGGCCGGTGGCGCGGATGCGTTGGATGAAGGCCTGTGCGGCTTCGGTGATGAGGCCGAGGCCTTCAAACTGTTGAAGGATGGAATAGCCGATTTCGCACTCTGCGGGGTCTTCGCGTGCGAAGCCGCCTACGGTGCCAGCGAGGGTTCTGGTGCCATCGGGCTTGCGGATGGCGACGAAGCGTGTCCAGCCGAGGGCCTCGGGATCGCGGTCGAAGAGGGCGAGCAGGAAGTCGAAGACGTGCGGGTCCCAGTGCTCGGGCGGCCAGTTGGCGGGGATGGTGCAGCGGACGAGTTCGGCGAAGCGTGGGCCTGAAGATTGCTCGGCGCGGATTATCTCCGGGGTGAGGGCGATGAGGGCGAGACGGCCGGTGAGGATGTCGGGGATTGCTGTGTGGGGCATGCGGTTCTCCTGAGCCTGCGTGAGGTGTTCATAGGCGCACTCCGACCGGGTGATTGGAGAGAGCTACTTCGCGGGGCGAGGATCAGGCGGTCATAGGCAGGGTTTGATGATAGCGCGGGTGGGTGGTGGACATCCAGATTATGTTAGTTTTTGAGCATCCCCACAGGTGAGAATCGATGGCTGGGCAGCGAAATACTGAGATTCTTCGCTTCGCTCAGAATGACCTCGGAAGGAATGAAGGAGATTAATCTTGAAATTTGTGATTCTTGGTTTCATTCTTATGGCGTCGACGGCGATGGCGCAGGATGTCGCTGCGTTTGAGAAGGCAGAGCTGCCGGGGCTGGTGGAGACCTATAAGGGGATCCATGCGCATCCGGAGTTGTCGCACTTTGAGGCGAATACTTCGGCGCTGGTGGCGGGGGAGCTGCGCAAGGCTGGGTATACGGTGACGGACCGCGTGGGCGTGTATGAGGACGGGTCGAAGGCGTATGGGGTGGTGGGAATTCTGAAGAACGGCGCGGGGCCGACTGTGCTGGTGCGGGGCGATATGGATGCGCTGCCTATTGTGGAAGAGACCGGCCTGTCGTATGCGAGCCATGTGACGATGAAGAACAAGGCCGGGCAGGAGGTGGGGGTGATGCACGCCTGCGGGCATGACATTCACACGACGGTGTTAATTGGGACGGCGCGGGCGCTGGCGGCGACGAAGGGTCAATGGCATGGAACGCTGATGATCGTGGGGCAGCCGAGCGAAGAGACCGTCGATGGCGCGAGGGCGATGCTGGCGGACCATCTGTATGAGCGATTTGGGAAGCCGGATGTGGTGATTGGGCTGCACGACGGGGTCAACATCGCGGCGGGCATGATGGGGTTGCATCCGGGGGCGTCGCAGGCGGGGGCGTCGAGTGTCGATGTGACGATACGCGGGATCGGCGGGCATGGGGCGGCACCGCAGGCGGGACGCGACCCGGTGGTTTTGGCAGCGATGTACGTGATGCAGATTCAGACGATTGTGAGCCGGGAAGAGAATCCGCAGGAGCCGGTGGTGGTGACAGTTGGCGACATTCATGGCGGGACCAAGCGCAATATTATTCCGGACGAGGTGAAGCTGGAGTTGACGGTGCGGACGTTCTCAGAGAAGTCGCGGAAGATTGTGCTGGATGGGCTGCGGCAGATGGCGATTGGGGTGGCGACCTCGGCCGGGCTGCCGCCGGAGAAGATGCCGACAGTGACGGTGGTAGAGTCGGAGTCGACGCCGGAGATGTACAACGATCCGGCGATGTCGGCGAAGGTGAAAGCGCTGATGGAGAAGACGCTGGGCGCGGACCACGTGATGGAGACTGCCGCAGTGATGCCGAGCGAGGATGTTGGCGTGCTGGGTTTGCCAGGGCATCAAATTCCGGTGGTCTACATGTCGCTGGGGGCTGCTGATCCGGCGAAGCTGGCGGCGGCGAGGGCGGCGGGAAAGGAGCTGCCGGGGCCGCATACGAGCAAGTTTGAGCCGGTGCCGGAGCCTACGATTGCGACGGGAGTGAAGGCGTTGACGGCGGTGGCTTTGGGTTTGCTGCAATAAGGGTTTGAGTTCGTACACCCCACCTCAAACGGTGGAACTGTTTGAGATGGGGCACTCGGACCTTCGTTTCGGGGGCTGGGGCGGCGGAAGGCTTCGTCGAGGCGTTCGTACACCCCACCTCAAACGGTGGGACTGTTTGAGATGGGGCACCCGGACCTTCGTGCAGGGGTCTGGGGCGGCGGAAGGCTTCGTCGAGGCGTTGGTACACCCCACCTCAAACGGTGGGACTGTTTGAGATGGGGCACCCGGCGATCCTGAACCGGACTATCTCAGAGACAACGGCAGAAGCAGATTCCTCCGCTTCGCTGCGGAATGACAACAAAAGAGACGACTACGGAGATTCTGGCTACGCCAGAATGACGGCGGGCGGCGGTGTGGGTGGGGCTACTTTTGGCCGTAGGTGGCGGTGGCCCCGTGTTTGCGGAAATAGTGGCGGTCGAGGAGGGCTTGCGAGACCTCGTCGGCGCTGGCACGGAGGGTGAGCGTGCGGTAGGCCATTTTGGCTACGGCTTCGAGGACGACGGCGTTGTGGGCTGCGTCGTGGGCGTCGCGACCCCAGGCGAAGGGGGCGTGGCCGTTGACGAGGCAGGCGGGGACGGCGAGGGGATCGAGGTTGAGTTCGCGGAAGCGGGCGACGATGGCGAGGCCGGTCTCGTGGACGTAGCGGCCTTGAATGGCTTCATCGGTGAGGGGCGGGGTTACGGGGACGGGGCCGTAGAAGTAGTCGGCGTGGGTGGTGCCGAAGGCGGGGATGGAGAGGCCGGCCTGGGCGAAGCTGGTGGCGAACTCGGAGTGCGTGTGGACGACGGCGCCGACGGAGGGGAATTCGCGGTAGAGCAGGGTGTGTGTATCGAGGTCGGAGGAGGGGTTTAGGGTTCCTTCGACGATCTTGCCATGGAGGTCGGTGACGACCATGTGCTCGGGCTTGAGGTCGTCGTAGTCGACGCCGGAGGGCTTGATGACGACGAGACCCTGCTCGCGGTCGATGCCTGATGCATTGCCGAAGGTGTAGAGGACGAGGCCGCGTTTGACGAGTTCGAGGTTAGCTTCGAGGACCTGTTCGCGGAGGTGTTTCAGGAGCATGGGTGGGTCTCCGGGGTGGGTGGGTCGGGCAGAAGCAACGGCAACAGCAACGGCAGACGCAGATCCCTACGGGATGACAAACAAAAAGACAAAGACAAGGGCAAATACGGAGATTCTGGCTTCGCCAGAATGACGGTTGGGGGTCGGTGGAGGTTGGGTTCTAGCCTTTGCCGGGGCGGAAGCGGAGGGTGTAGAAGGCTCCGAAGAGGGTCATGAGGAGGCCCCACCAGAAGGCTGGATGGAGATCGGCGAGGATAGTGGTGGCGGGGTGCGAGAACTCGTAGATTCCCTGGCAGAAGATGATGAGGCCGCTGCCGAGGGTGAGGACGCCGACGAAGAACCAGATGGAGAGCGATTGTTCTGTGCTGGGATCGGGTGTGGACATGAGGAATGCTCCTTGCTTGCGGGTGCGGACTACCAGAGCCAGAGGTTGAGGATGAAGAGGACTGTGGCGACGACGACAGCCCAGAAGATGGGCTTCTCGTAGATCTTATTCGAGCCGTCGTCCGGGATGATGGTCGTGCCGTAGACCAGGCCGACGAGTTCGGAGTCGGGCGTGGGCTTGGTCATGTAGCTGACGATGACTGTGACCAGGACGCAGACGACCCAGGACCAGAGACCGCGGTAGAGATTAGCTGCCATGGCCTGAACGCGGTCGATGGTGTCGGCGGAGGCGTGGGGTTCGAGGATCATGAAGCGGATGTTGGTCTTGTCGTGCAGGACCATCTGCCACATGAAGATCGAGGCTCCAGTGCCGGCGAGCAGACCCCAGAAACCGCCTGCCTTGGTGGCGCGCTTCCACAGCATGCCGAGGATGACCGTTCCGAAGAGCGGGGCGATGAAGAAGCTGAAGAGCTGCTGGACGTAGTCCATGATGCTGGCCGCGCCCATGACCCAGTAGGCGGTGATGATCGAGACGCCCATGCCGATTACGGTGGACCAGCGGCCCATGGCGACGTAGTGCTTGTCCGAGGCTTTCTTGTTGATGTAGGCGCCGTAGATGTCGTAGGTCCAGACGGTGGAGAAGGCGGAGACGTTGCCAGCCATGCCGGACATGAAGCCAGCGATCAATGCGGTGATGCCTAGACCGAGGAGGCCGGGTCCGAGGTAGCGGACCATCATAAGCGGAAGGACTTCGTTGAAGCTGTGGGCGCCGTGTAGAACTTCGGGGCTGCCATCGGGGTAGAGCTGGATGAGGTGGCCGGAGGAGTCTTTGAGCAACACGAGGGCGAGCAGGCCGGGGATGATGACGAAGAAGGGCACGAACATTTTGAAGGCCGCGCCGATGATGGGAGCGAGGCGGGCGGCGCGGAGATTGTTGGCGGAGAGTACGCGCTGGACTACGAGGAAGTCGGTGGTCCAGTAGCCGAAGCTGATGACGAAGCCGAGGCCGAAGACGATGCCCGTCCAGTTGACTCCCATGGGATTGGAGCTGTAGTGGCCGAGGGTGGACCACATGTGGGTGTATTCGACGCCGGCGCGAGCGGTGATCAGAACCTTGAGGTTGCTCCAGCCGCCGGCCTCGATGAGGCCGAGGATGGGGATGAGGGCGGCGCCGGCCCAGATGAGGACAAACTGCAGCACCTCATTGATGATGGCGGAGCGGAGGCCGCCGAGCGTGACGTAGATGGCGACGGTAATGGCTCCGACCCAGATGGAGAAGGTGATGTCCCAGCCGAGGACGACCTTCATGACGAGTGCCATGCTGTACATGTTGACGCCGGACATGAGGACAGTCATGAAGCCGAAGGAGACGGCGGAGAGAGCGCGGGCACCTTCGCCGAAGCGGAGCTGGAGGTAGCCGGGGACCGAGTGGGTCTTCGAGATGTAGTAGAAGGGCATCATGACGATGCCGAGGAAGAGCATGGCGGGGATGGCGCCGATCCAATACCAGTGGGTGGCGAGGATGCCGTACTGGTAGGCCGATCCAGCCCAGCCCATGAGCTCGAGCGAGCCGAGGTTGGCGGAGACGAAGGCGAGCCCGGCGATCCAGGCGGACATCTCGCGGCCGGCGAGGAAGAACTCTTCGCTGGTGTTGGTGGAGCCTTTGACGTAGAAGCCGATGAAGATGACCATCGCGAAATAGAGCAGCAGGATGGCGATATCGACGGGGCCGAGGTGGGTGAGTTGCGAGGTGAAGAGCAGAGCGAGTGGGGTCATAATGTCTCGTGCCGAGCGGGATAGGGTACGGTCTCTACTGAAGGACAAATACCGAGATTCTGGCTTCGCCAGAATGACACGTAATGCGATGCAGCGCACGTCAATGCTACGGGGTCTGTTCGATTCGATCCATGGTACGTGACTGGGCGGCTATATTTCGCGCCCGCAACAAAATATCAGAAAGCGCTACAGGTGCGACAGTCTCGTCTCCGAAGGCGAAGTAGACGTTGCGGTAGAGGCCGTAGAGCTCCTCGTAGATGGCTACGCTGGCGGGTTGGGGTTGATAGATTTTGTAGCCTGGGCACATCTGCTGCTGGGCGGCTTCGATGGTGGGGAAGATTCCGGCGGCCAGTTGGGCGAAGATTCCCGACCCGATGCTGGTGGGGATGCTGTCCGGAACGAGGACGGCCTTGTTGAGGACGTTGGCGTAGATCTGGTTGAGGGTCTCGTTGTGCTGCGGGATGCCGCCGGCGTTGATGACGCGCTCGATGGGGACGCCGTATTCGGCCATGCGGTCGAGGATGATGCGGGTGTGGAAGGCGGTGCCCTCGATGGCGCCGAAGAGCTCGTCCTGCGCGGTGTGGAGGAGATTCCACCCGAGGGTGATGCCGCCGAGTTCGGACTTGACGAGGATGGTGCGGTCGCCGTTATCCCAGCTAAGGCGGAGGAGACCGGTTTGCCCGGCGCGATAGCTTTCGAGGCCTTGCGAGAGCGATTTGACATCGGTACCGGCGCGGCGGGCGATGGCCTCGAAGATGTCTCCGACGGCGGAAAGACCGGCCTCGACTCCTGCGAATTGCGGGTGGACGCTGCCGGGGACGACTCCGCAGACCCCGGGAATGAGCGTGGGCTGCTTCTGCATGGCGATGATGCAGGTGCTGGTGCCGACGACGTTGACCACGTCGCCCTCGCGGCATCCAGCGCCGATGGCGTCCCAGTGGGCGTCGAAGGCACCGACGGGGATGGGGATTCCGGGCTTCAGGCCGAGTTTTTCGGCCCAATCGGGCGACAGGTGTCCTGCGAGATGATCGGAGGTGAGGACGTCGCCGGCTAGTTTGTCGCAAATGCCATCGAAGAGGGGGTCGAGTTCGGAGAGGAATTCCTGCGGCGGGAAGCCTCCCCACTTAGGGTTCCAGAGCCACTTGTGGCCGAGGGCGCAGACGCTTCGCTTGACGAGGGCGGGGTCGGTGATGCCGCTGAGTGTTGCGGCCACCATGTCGCAGTGCTCGAATGCGGAGGCGAAGAGGGCGCGCTTGTCAGGGTTGTTGCGGAGCCAGTGGAGGAGCTTGGCGAAACCCCACTCATGCGAGTAGACGCCGCCGCACCACTCGATTGCTTCGAGCTTGCGGGCGTGGGCGAGGGCGGTGATCTGGGCGGCCTCGTGGAGGGCGCGGTGATCGCACCAGAGGTAGTAGTCGTCGAGCGGCTGCATGGCTGAGTCGACGGGGATGACGCTGGAGCCGGTGGTGTCGAGCGCGATGGATTCGATTTGATCGCCGGAGATTCCAGTCTGGGAGAGGACGTCGCGCATGGCGGTGACGAGGGCGGCCATCTGGTCGGCGTGGGATTGGGTGGCGAAGTCGGGGTCTTCGCGCTTGCGGTGGAGCGGGTAGCTGGCAGAGGCTGTACCGACGCGGCCGCGCTCGCTATCCAGAAGACTTACCCGTGTGCTGAGGGTTCCGAAATCGACTCCGGCGACGATGCGCATGCGTGGTTCCGCCTGATCAGAAAACGTTATCTTGCTTTCCCAACATACACGAACGCGTCGAAGGTGCAGGAGACCGAATTCGCAATCACACCTGTGTGTCATGCCGGGGGTGCGGATGACTCCTGTAAAATTGGGTGATGTCGGGTGAATTTGACGCCGATACGGGTGGAACGCTCGTCTATATGTGGAACGCTCATCGAGGCGGATGGTGTGGGGCTGAATGAGTGATCTGATGGCGTGGCGGACGGCATTGTCGGTGGGACGCAGGGCTGTTGGCGCGCTGGCGGTGGGGCTTGCGCTTTGGCCCGTGGCCCCAGTCGTGGGACAGACGCCGAACCCGAATATTCCTTCGTACTTTGAGTTTGGAACGGTGGTCGCGCTGGGTGCGCGGAACGTCGACATCCAGCTCTTTGACGAGCGCCGGCAGCGCACCGTGCAGCATAGTTTTGTGCTGAGCCGGGATACGCGTGCGGATCTGGTGCATGTGGGCGATACGGTTGAGGTGATCTACACGCCGGGGGTCGAGTGGACGGTGCGGCGGCTGATTCAGTTGACGGCCGGGATTCCGAAGTCCGGCACACCCGCAGAGGGTGGCCGCGATGTTCCGGCGGCGACGACGGCTCGACTGCCGCAGCCGGCGCCGGGCGCGAAAGTACCAGCGACGGTGAATGCAGGTGTGAGCGGCGGTACAGCTGGCGGGCCGAGGGTTCCGAATCCGACCGGTACGGCGATCAAGGGCACTTCGGCCGCGGCACGAGATGCCGCAGCGGCGCGGAATGTGGCGATTCCGGCACCTGTCGCGGCTGCGAAGGCACCGACTTCCGCAAGCTCGGTGGATCTGGGCAGCGCGGCCAAGCCCAAGCCGACATCGGTGATTGACGTGCCGCTGGGGGCGGGCGAGGCGGCTCTGCCGAAGACGGCGGTGGCCAGGACAATTGCGCACGAGATGCCTGCGGCGGAGTGTAACCGGTCGAGCGCGGAGTGGCCCTCGCAACCGCTGCGGCTGGCGGTGCTGGACTTCCGCTACCCGACGGAGCGCGAGGAATCGCACGACATTGGCACTACGGGCGGAGGATCAGGAACGGCGGTTGCGGACCTGGTGTATGCGCGGCTGGACCAGATGAACGAGTTTGCGATGAGCCGGGGCGACCGGACGCGGCTGTATCGCGGCGACTTTGCGGGAGCGGCACGGGTGGGGCGCGAACTGGGCGTGGATGCGGTGCTGGCGGGGACGTTCCAGCCGGTGGACCCGCCGCCGGGGTCCGATCCGGATTTCCCTCCGCCGAAGACTTACGAGCTTCGCGCCGGCATCGTGGACACATGCACGGGCCAGTTGCTGATGCGGCTGACGTCGGTTTCGTGCCCGGATGGGCTGGACCCGAATCAGGCGATCAACGGACCGTCGTGCAAGCGGTTTGCGGTGACGGCGAAACAGGCTGCGGACCCCAAGGATTCTTCCGGTTCGTTCCGCTCGCCGCTGGACGCTTTGCTGTTTCCGCTGGAACATAACGGCCCGCCGCCGGGATCGCAGGGTTCGGCGGGTGCCGTGGCGTCGGTGGATGGCGGTGAGGTGAGCATCAAGCTGCCTGCGGGATTCAGGGTGCAGGTGGGCGACCAGATTGGGCTGCATGCGTATCGTCTGACCAAGAACCCGACGACGTACACGCTGCACAATCTGCATGACGAGGAGATTGGGCGCGTGACGGTCAAGAGCGTGCGTGGGGGGATGGCTGTCGGCTCGTTTGTCGGAGACTTTCCGCCGCATGCCGGGGATACTGCTGAGCTGATTACGCAATGAGCATTGCGTCGTCGTAGTAGGATGGTGCTCGCTGAAGTCTTCAGCCTGAGGGATTCATGACGTCATTGAAGCTTGCTGCCCTGATGTTTGCCGTAGCCGCCACGCCGCTTGTTGCCCAGACCAAAGTCACCAAGGCTGAATTCGGCAAGCTGCCAAACGGGGCTGCGGTGGCTGTTTATACACTGGCCGACGCCACGCTGAACGTTCGGATAATCACGTTTGGAGCGCACGTTATCTCGGTAAAGGCGCCGGACCGTGAAGGAAACATCGCGGATGTGGTGCTGGGATACGACACGCTCGACGGCTATGTGAAGGACAATTCGACCTACATGGGCTCGGTGGTGGGGCGTTACGGCAACCGGATCGGCAAGGGACAGTTTACGGTGGCCGGCAAGAAGGTTCAGCTTTCGTTGAACAACAACGGCAATACTCTGCACGGCGGGGTCACGGGCTTCGACCGGTTGAACTGGACCGGCAAACAGGTGCCGAATGGCGTCGAGCTTACGATTGTGAGCCCGGACGGCGACATGGGCTTTCCGGGAACGGTCACGGCTCATGTGATCTACACGCTGGTTGGCGACAAGCTGCACATGGATTACTCGGCGACGACGGACAAGCCGACGGTGGTGAACCTAACGAATCACTCGTACTTCAATCTGGCTGGGGCGGGCGATATTCTGGGCCATGTGCTGTCGATCGACGCCGACAAGTACACGCCAATTGACGCAGGATTGATTCCGGCCGGGCCTCTGGTTACGGTGTCAGGGTCGCCGTTCGACTTTCGGACTCCTACGCCGATCGGGGAGCGCATCCACGAGACGAACGAGCAGTTGAAGGTGGCTGGCGGCTACGACCATAACTGGATTCTGGATCCACCGCACAACTTTTCGAAGCCGGCGGCAGTGGTGACGGACCCGGGCAGCGGACGGACGCTGAAGGTGTTTACGGTGGAGCCGGGGGTGCAGTTTTACTCGGGCAACTTCCTCGATGGAACCTACAAGGGGCGCGATGGCGCGCCGTATCAGAAGTACGCTGGCCTATGCCTGGAGACGCAGCATCATCCGGATTCGCCGAACCGGCCGGACTTCCCTTCGACCACGTTGATGCCGGGCAGGCGTTACCACACCAGCACGACGTTTGAGTTCACGGTTACGAAATAGCGGAACTGAAATGGCACGGCCAACGTAGACTAGGAACGATCTCGCGATCGAGGAGTTCATGTGCTGCGTTGGCCTTTGTTATTGATGATGGCTGTCCTGCTGCCGATGCAGCCTGCCGCCCTGCCGGACGGTCCCGCCTATACACAAGACGGCCTGCTGAAATACCCGTCGGACTACCCCGAATGGGTGTTCCTTGGCACGGGTATCGATATGAGTTACTCGTCGGAGACAGCGGCGGACCACTCGATGTTCAACTCGGTCTTCGTCAACCCTGCGGCGTACAAGGCCTTCAAGACGTCCGGGCACTGGCCTGACGGGACGGTGATGGTGCTTGAAAATCGCGCCGCGACCGGGGCTTCCTCGATCAACAAACGGGGCAAGACCGAGTCTTCCGAGTTGATGGGGATGGAGATTCACGTCAAGGATTCGGCCCATGCGAAGGGCGATGGCTGGGCGTTTTATGGCTTTGAGAAGCCGACGGACGTGAAGTCGAATGGGCGGCTGATCGGTCGACCGGCGAGCTGCTACACGTGCCACGAGGCGCATGGTGCGGTGGATACGACGTTTACGCAGTTTTACCCGACGGCTATGGGGATCGCGAAGGCGAAGGGGACGTTGAGCGCGGAGTATCAGAAGGAAAATGCGGCGGCGTTGGTGAAGTAGTGTCGGGTTGGGGTTGCACCTATATGTCGCGCCTTTAGCGCTCGGGTCTTGTGGGCGACTGGAACCTGGGGCTTCGCCCCAGGCTGGTATAAGACGGGCCTTTGGCCCTGAGACGAAGGCAAAGGCAGAAGACAACCGCAGATTCCTTCGGAATGACAAACCAGGGCATGATGCCGGTATATCACCGGCCGTTGACCCGGAGGCGAAGGCAACGGCAAGGGCGACAGCAGATTCCTTCGGAATGACAAATAAGAAAAACAATCGGCGTTACTGACGCTGGTTGGCAACTCTTCTGGCGGAACGAAAGGCTACTACGCCGAGAATCAGAACGACTGCGGTGAGCGCTACCCAGAGTAGTTCGGGATGGCGGTCGGTGACGGAACGGTCATCTGAGCGCCGGGTGTAGGTGGAATTCGCAGCTTCGGGTTGGAGGCTGGCGGGCGTAGAGGGCTCGCCGGGTTGGAAGAGCCGGGAGTAGTCATACACGGGAGCGACTAACTGGTCGTCTCCGTAAGACATTAGGACGGGTGTGGCGGGGGCGTCGAAGCAGAGCTTGCGCTCGCGCATCTGGAGCTTGATGGCGCGGAGGGATAGCGGCTGGTCGTCGCCATTTTCGATGTCCACTCGAACCGTCATGGCGGTTCGGGCGTTGGAGCCGAGGATCGCCGGGACGCCGAGTCGTTCCTCGCGGATTTCGCGCCCCACTGAGGTCATGCGGACGCGGGAGATTTCGCCGGTGACGACTTCGTTGGAGGCGCGGCGGTCTGGCTCCGCCTTTGCGGTTGCGGTGATTGTGACTGCGCGGCTGAAGTTGGTCTTGTCGCCCGCGGTCATCTCGAACGCAACGCGCTCGACGGGGACGTGGGGCGCGATTTCAAAGACGGCGACTGTGCGGCGGTCAGACTGGTCGATCGTGGTCGTTTCTGCGACCGTCGTGTAGATCGTCTGGGCCTCGCGGCTGGGCGGGACATCGGCGCCGTCGACCATCGATGGGGATGAGGTGAATTCGCTGTGACCGGGTGCTGCGTTGGCAGCGAGTTCGACGTGGAGGTAGGGGAAGGTGGACTCGGCCAGGTTGAGTGTGGTGCTGCGGCCGAGGTGCTGCGCGGAGAGGTCGAAGAGGGTGAAAGTTCCGAGACCGACCTGGGTGCCACAGCAGGTCATGCCGACGACGGTCTGCTGGCCGCTGACGATGGCGGTGGCGAGGAAGTCCTGGCCTCTGAGCTTGAGATCGACGCTGGAATAGGGACGCGATGGCATCTGCAGATCGAACACGACGTGTCCGTTGCGCTCGCCGAGGTTGAGGACGCGGGCCGTGTCGCTGCCGGGGGCTACCTGCGACGTCAGAAGCGCGTAGGGGACTTCTTGCCTTCCGGCGTAGAGACGCATGTCCGTCAAGGCTGCGGAATGGGCGTAGACTGCGGCGTCGAGTGCGGCGCAGACTCGGCCGGTGGTTCCGGGATGGACGTCGATGCCGCGGTTGAATTGGAAGTGACGCGGCTCCGGCGCGACGCGGGCGGGGGCCTGGAATGCCAGCAGAAGCAGGAGCGCGGCGGCAAACTTCATTGGTCGCCGCCTTGAGATGACGGGTGTAGCGATGCGGAGCCGCGCAGGCCGAGCCAGTCCTTCTGGTAGGCGAGGCTTATGCCCATCAGGAGCGCGCCGAGGGCGAGGAAACTGGCGACGCGATAGCCCTGGCTGAGGCTGCTGATGTCGTACAGGAAGACCTTGCCGATGGTGAAGATGAGCAGGATGAGGGCTTGCCAGCGGACGAACTCGGAACGTCGCCAGAAGCCGGCGGCCAGCAAGACTGCCACGTAAAGCATGAGGAAGCCGGAGATGGCGAGCGAGCGTTGCAGGTTGGCGTCGGAGCGGGACCAGAGGGCGCCGATCTCGCGCTCGACGCTGAGGATGGTGAAGAGGTTGAAGAGAATGAGAGTGAGGCCGGCGACCCAGGCGCAGGTCTCGCCCATGGTGGTTGCAAGGTGGAATGCGACGCGGGCAACGGCGGCGAGGATGACGAGGCCGACGAGGGCGGTGGCGAATTGGGGGTTGGTGAAGGCCGGGTGCGAGAGGTAGAACGAGGACGTGACCTCACCCCAGACGAGCAGGAGCGCAACGAGATCGATGGCGACGAGCGACACGAGCAGGATGGCGGGCTTTTCGGCGTCGGGGCTTTGCGAGGCTAGCCAGCCTAGTCCGGCGAGGGTGAAGACGGCGATCAGGGCGGCACCGAGGTTGGCGTTGAAGAAATTGTGGGGGGTGTTGAAGGCGAACCAGTGGAAGGCGAGGGAGAGGAGGCCGAGTGAGAATCCGGCGATGGAGAGGGCGGTCAGCACGCGGGCGGGGGCGCCGGAGTCTTGTTCCACGCGGGTGGCAGCCCAGTAGAGGACTAGGCCTTCGACGAGCCAGGCGGTGGTGAGGGAGTGGCCGCTGGCCTTGAGGGGGATCGCGATGGTGAGGAAGATGACCGCGCAGGCGAGGTGCATCGCGGAGGCGACGGCCGTGGCTTGCAGCCGCATGAGACCGAGATACAAGGCGGCGAGCGCGACCATGAGCCAGGCGAGCGAGGTGTGGAGGCCGGAATCCTGAAGGATGGAGTAGAGGGCGAGCGCGAGGAACGCGGCGTTGGCGAGGGGGACGAGCACGGGGGCGATGACTTCCCCGCTCTCCGGAATTTGGGTGCGGAAGCCTTTGATCGAGACGGCGGCGAATATGGCGAAGAACATCAGGACAAAGGCTGCGGTCTCGGTCGATTCGGGATTCCACCCGTTGCGGAAATCGCGATGGAAGAACTCCGCATACCAGCCGGCGAAGTAAATAGCGGTTGCGGCGAAGGCGGGGAGCAGGAGGCGTCGCCAGGGCTTGAAGCGGATGAGCAGGATGGTTGCGAGGTCGATTGCACCGATGTAGGTGAAGAGGAAGCCCTCGTGGTTGCCACCGGTGGAGAGCAGCAGCGGGGTAAGGAAGCCGCCGAGGAGGCCGTATGCGGCGACCAGTTCGGCGTCCTGCGACCAGGCCATGAAGCCGTTCCAGGCGGTGACGAGGACCATCGCGATGAGCGCGACGCTGGCGGGGAGCAGGTGGTAGAGCTGAAATGCGGCCCACAGCGAGAGGTAGAGGACCGCGCTGCCGATGGCCTTGAGGGAGTAGGAGAAGGCGGCGAGGCCCTTGCGGCGGAAGGTTTCCGACCAGAGGATGAGCCCGGAACCTGCGGCTAGTCCGATCAGCACGCGGGCGACCGGCCCGACCCAGCCGCGCTCGATGGCCATTTTGAGGAACCAACTGGTGCCGATCAGGATCGCAAGGATGCCGATCATGTTGAAGACCTGCGAGCCGAGGCGGCTTTCGAGCGATTGCTGCGGCTTGTCGGGCCGGAATCCGGGAGGAGGTGGCGGCGGCGGTTCGGCCACGCGCGGGGGAATCACCGGGAGCAGCGCGTGAGGGACCGGTGGGGGCCGGCAGCTTTTGTCTGGGACCTTAGGCGCTGAAGGGGTGGCGGTGAGCGCGGCGACCTGGCGCTCCAGTTGCGCGACGCGGTCGGAGAGGGCCGCGAGTTCGGCGGCCGATCCCATCTCTGTGCGGCCTTCCGGGTCGAAGTTCGGAGCCATGGCCCCTACTCTATCGTGAGGGGGGCGGTCCGCACCACTTTCGCTCATGGGCTGGGACTGATACCTTTGCGGTGTGCCGGTTCCTATTGAGAAATCCCGCCGACTGTCGATCATCGACGACGACCTGATGAGTCGGGAGGTTTTGACGCTTTTGGGGGCGGATGCAGGATTCGACGTGGTGGCATTCACCACTGGCGAGGCTGCGCTGGAACGATTTGGCGCATCGGGTGAACCTTTTCCCGACGTCGTGCTGGCGGACATGCAGATGCCAGGCGTCGCGGGCGACGAGTTGGCGCAGAGACTGCGTAACGCTTGTGGTGCGGCGACGAGACTTCTTGCGATGAGTGGCAGCCCGGTGGCGCCTGAACGCATCCCAACGTTCAACGGCTTCCTGCTCAAGCCGTTCTCTATGGATGACGTGATCGCAAAGCTCGACCAGGTCGAAGTTACTCAGCCGGACGCAGCCGATTCAGAGAATTACTCTGGGGCATTGCGGCGTTCGATCTACGATTCGTTTGCCAAAGGCATGCCCAGAGAGCAATTGCGCAAGCTGTACGCCATGTCGATTGACGATGCCGACGCGCGGATCGAACTGATGCGCAAGGCTCTCGAAGCCGAGGACGCCGATGCTTACCGGCGCGAAGCACACTCGATTAAGGGCGGATGCGGCCTGGTGGGCGCGGTGGAATTGGCCGGGTTGGCGAGCGCGATGGAGGAGCTGGGGCCGCAGACTGTTGACAACATAGGCCCCCTGAAACAATTCCTCGTGGCCTCGGCGCGTCTGAGGCGTATTCTGGACGCTCTAGATCAGTAGTATTGGGTATGTACTGTGTCTCGAGTTCCGGAGATCAACAAAGCATGAAGACTGCAATCAAACGAGCACCCGTCCAGCAGGTTCCCACTATCCGCATCGTCGTGGCTGACGATCACCCGGTCGTCCGCTTTGGCGTGAAGAATATGCTGATGGGCGAGCCCGGCTTCGACGTTGTGGGCGAAGCGGAAGACGGCGACGTCGCGATCCAACAGGCGCTGGAACTGGAACCGGATATTCTGCTGCTCGACCTGCAGATGCCGCGGTTGCCGGGCCTTGAAGCCATGCGCGCCATTATGACCAAGTCGCCGCGCGTGAAGATCATCCTGCTGACCAGCACGATTACCACCCAGCAGATTATCGAGGCGCTGCAGATCGGTGCGCGCGGTATTGTGCTGAAGGATTCGGTGGCGGGCGATCTGGCTCATTCGCTACGGGCTGTTTTGCAGGGCGATTACTGGATTGGCGGCGAGCGCGTTGCGAACCTGCTGAAGGCGCTGCATGAGTTGATGCAGAAGGCGGCGGCTGTTCCGGAGCGCAAGACATATGGGCTGACTCCGCGGGAGCTGGAAGTGGTGCAGTGCATTGTGGAGGGCTGCTCGAACAAGGATATTGCGCGGCAGTTCAACATCTCGGAAGAGACGGTGAAGCGGCATCTGTCGAATATCTTCGATAAGACGGGTGTTTCGACGAGGCTGGAACTGGCGCTGTTTGCGATTGCGCACAAGCTGGTTTTGCCGGACGAGTTGTAGGGGTTGCAGCGGGA
>JANXWZ010000094.1 GCA_025350865.1 Rhodanobacteraceae bacterium | reverse complement strand
ATCGGCGATGCAGGTTGTCGATCTGAACCACGATGGTGCGATGGATATCGTGACGCAGAGCGTGCTTGGGACGTTTGTGTTTTATGGGCATCCGGGGCGGTGGACGAAGGCGAGCAGTGTTGGGGCTGGCAAGTAGTCTCGAGTTCGAGACGGGGTTCGCGGCGCGAATGGTTGGGATTCTGGGTTGAGACCAGAGGGGATTTCGCGAAGGTGTGCCGCCGCCAGAAAGACAACTACGGAGTCTGTGATCGGCTTTGGCCGACCCCTTGTGGATGAAACTGGTTGGGTGTGATATGCAGGCAGCAGTTTGTTTCTTATGAGTTGAGTTGGTTCGGGCAAAAGGCATGATTTATGAGCTGTGAGCTTGAGAGCTGTCAGCTTACAGCTTAAGGCAGCTTCGCTGAGGGGTTTTCGCCGCTTGTTTCTTATTAGATTCTGGCTTTGCCAGAATGACGTCTGTGATTTGTTTGACGGTATAGCAACGAGAAATTCGCTTTGGAACCCTCGGGATGACCTATCGTGCACCGGCGATTGGGATGGCTGCGACATCTTTGTGGGACTCGAGGTTCCAGCACATTGCGAGCAGGGCTTTGGCCTGAGGCTGGGGCAGGATGGCCTGGGCTAGAGCCAGGAATTTAGTTTCAAGGTCGGCGTCGGTCATGGGCCGTTGGAGGCTGCCGATGGCGTGGTCAACGTGCTTCTCGTAGGTTTTGCCGGAGCGGTCTTTGAGGGTCACGTAGACCTCGTCGGAGCGGACTGCGGGGTCGGTGGCGATGTGGACCTTGCTGCGGAGGGCGATAACGGTTGGGTCAGCGACTGCGGGGTCAGTATATTCAGCCAGACCTACCTGGCCGCGAATGAGGGCGATTGCGACAGAGTGATAGGCGCTGAACTTGCCTTCCAGGCCGGTGCGCGGCGTCTGCTTGCCGGTGAGCGAGAGGATGAGCGGGTTAGCGCGGAGTTCGACCGAGGCGATGTCGTCGGGGTTGAGGTGCAGCTGTTTGTTGAGCTGGATGGCCGCGTCGATGGCGGGATGAATGACGATGCCGCAGGGGAAGGGTTTGTAGGTGTTGGTGGAGATCTCGTAGCGCTCGCCCAGGTGAGCAGTGAGTTGGGCGTCGTCATGATGGCGGGCCGCGGCGTAGAAGTATCCGTCGGTACCTTCGAGCGGGACGTCGGAGCTGGTGAAGTTCTGCTTGGCGAGGAGGGCGGAGAGAAGGCCGTTTTGCGCGGCGCGTCCCACCTGGAAGCTCTTGCCCATGGAGCCGAAGACCACCTTGAGGCCGCCGGCCTGGACAGCGGCGGTGCCGAGGGCCCAGACCATCTGCTGCGTGGATAGACCGAGGACGCGGCCGCAGGCGGCTGCTGCTCCGAAGACGCCACAGGTGGCGGTGATGTGCCAGCCGAGATCGTAGTGGGAGGGATAAATGGCGTTGCCCAGGCGGCACTCAATTTCGGTGCCGAGGACGAAGGCGTGAATGAATTCGGGGCCGCTGATGGGATGATCTGCGGCGAGAGCGAAGAGGGCGGAAGCGACCACGCCAGCGGGATGGATGATGGTGTTGAGTTCGGTGTCGTCGTAGTCGAGGACGTGCGAGGCGATGCCATTGACCAAGGCGGCATTGAGCGGATCGAGTCGACCGGGGCGGCCAAAGAGGGCAGCTTTGGGCGGGCCGCTGTAGGGGCCGAGGGCGCGGATGGCGGCGGTGACGGCTTCGTCGGACGAGCCGCCTACGGTGACGCCGACCGAGTTGACAATGGAGCGGATGACTTCTTTCTTGACGGTGGCGGGCACGGCCTCGGGCTTAAGGTTGACGACCCATTCGGCGATGGTGCTGGTGATGGGGAGAGCCTTGGAGACTCCGTTGAGGTCGTCTTTGGATGCGGCTTGTGCGGCGAGCTGTGGTGGGTGCAGGGATGCTGCGGCGAGACCGGCGGCGCCGATGGTGGAGCGTTGTAGAAAGCCGCGGCGGGATAAGGGATTCGTCATGTGAGGAAGTTTAGACCGCATTTCGCGAAGGTGTGCTCTTGGCAAAAAGACAACTAACGGAGATTCTGGCTCCGCCAGAATGACGGCGTTGGTAGGGGTGGATGTATAGCAACGAGAAATTCGGGTTCGCCTCTCGGGAGAAAAGACGGCCCGCTGATGAGTCAGCGGGCCGGGGGTGGTACGAATCGAGTCGATCAGAACTCGAGCTTGAGGGCAAACTGGAACTGCCGGGGAGCGCTTGCCAGGGCGCTGATTGTGCCGAGCGGTCCCCAGGTCGCGGAGGTGTTCGGATCAAATGTCCCACTGGGAATGGTGGCATTCGGGTTCTGAAAGTTAGCGTTATTCAAAACGTTGAACCCTTCTGTCCGGAACTGGAGCCTGAAGCGTTCGGTAAGCGGAAAAATCTTGCTTGCCGATAGATCCCAGGTGCGGTTCGGCGGCCCCTGGAACATATACGCCTGCTCCGTTCCGGGGGTGCCAACCGTGTTGAGCGAAAGAGCAGCCGGGTTGAACCAGCGCTGCACGGTTTTAGGGTAGGTAATTGGGCCGTTGACGTTCGGACGATCCGCGCCACCACCACTGATATTCATGCGGCCCGAGGGATTGAGAACGGTAAACGGAATGCCGTTGGAATACTGATAGACGGTGTTCAACTGCCATTGCTTCAGGACATAACCGACCGGACCGGTAAGGCCGTTAGCGAACGGAATCTGGTAGTTGACCTGCACGGCGACCCGGTGGCGGACATCGAGGCCTGTGCGACCGTAGTCATAGGTAGTGAAGTGGCTGAGCCACTGCAATCCACCATTGCCGGCGATGGACTGTGTGCTGCCCGCATTACCGAGAGACTTGGCAAACCCGTAGTTTGCGTTGAGGGTCAGGCCATGGCTGGTACGGCGCACTGCGGTGAACTGCAGTGCGTTGTAGTTGCTCGAAGCGAGGTTCTGAGAGACGTTGACGTTCGGGCTGTTCTTTACGCCAGTCGTGGGGTTGGTGAAGACGCCCGCAGCGGTGAGAGGACGCGGTACGTTCGCGGTGCTGGCGCTGCTGAGCGGAGGATCGACGCCCAGGTTCTGGTTGATTGCGACGATCTGCCGGCGGCCGACAGTTCCGACATAAGCGACGCCGAAGACGGTCCCGTGGAAGTCCTTCTGCAGGTTGAGGCTGAATTGCTCGATGTATGGGAGCTTGAGGTTTGGTGCCAGGCCAGTAATGGTTCCAGTGATGTTTCCGTTGTTGGCAAGGTTCAGGTCCACGGAGGTGGGCGGAACTGGGGCTCCCTGTACCAGGGTCGGGCAAGCTACGGTGTTATTGCCGCAGTTCAACGTAGTGGAGAAAGTGAACGGAACATTCTGGAGGTATGGAGCCTGCGAGATCAGGCCGTTGTAATAGCTGATTCCGAATCCGCCACGCAGAACGAGACCAGGATGCAGCGTCGCGGCAAACCCGACTCTGGGAGCGATGTCGGTGTAGTCAGTCTTGACGTTGGAACGGCTGTCCACGCCTGGCTGTCCTGGAATCAAAAGCTTTGACTGAGCCACGCTCCAGCTTGCCTGATATCCGTGGGTTTCCGAGAATGGCGTGAAGATGTCCCAACGAACACCTGCGTTGATGGTCAGGTTCGGCGTGACGCGCCAATCATCCTGTATGAACGAACCGATCTCGCTGCCGGTGCTGCCGAAGGAGACTAGCTGGATACTGCGCGAGAACGTTACCGGCAGATCGAGCAGGAAGGCAGCAAAGGTATCGCCGGTACCGATCTTGTATCCCGAGGGCGCGGTGGAGTTGAATGCCCAGAAACCACGTGCCTGCTGCGACTGGTTCAGGTAGATGTGGCGACGGATGAAAGTAAAGCCGGCCGCTACGTTGTGAGCTCCGCGGGTGTAGTGCAAATCCGTGTTGCCCTGGTACGTATTCTCGTACACCAGTTCCGGCAGGAAGAGTTGATCGCCCAGCGAAGCGTACGGTGCAAGGGTGATTTGGGGCAGACCAGAGGTACGCAACAGACCGGTGTTCACACCCGGAATACCCAGCGTCGTTGCCGCATTGGCTGCGCTGGTTGCGTTATCCGGGAGCGACTGCAGCGCCTGGCGGACATAGGAGACTCGCCCTGCAAGCACAAGACGCGGCGTAATGACATGCGAATCGTTGATTTGAATGTTCTGTGCGCGCTGCTTGGCGTTGCCGGAGAAGCTGCCGGTTGGAACAGTCGTCTGGCCATTGCCGGTTCCACAATTGCAACCGCCGCCCAATATTCCGTTGGCTGCCGGGAATGCGTTAGGAGTGAAGGTTGCGGTGTCGTTGAACGAATAGCGAGCGAAGAGTGTGTTCTTGTCGGTGAAGTGGTGATCGATGCGAACGTCGAAGGTGTGCTGAAACTGCGTACGACCGACGTTGGTCTGGAAGTTGGTTGTCCCTGTTGCAGCGGGCTTCGTCGGGTTGGGGAAGAGTGCGAGCAAATTCCTGACCGTGGAATCGATGCGTGCGGTAGGAATCTGATTCCCGGGGAATTGAAGCTTGGCGAACGAAGCGGCGTAAGCGGCCTGGTTGGCGGGAGTGTTACCGGTCCTCACGTTGTTGCAATCCGTGTTGTCCGCCAGTTGCTGGGGCGTGACCGGGGTGGATGGGCAACGGGCAGCGTCGAGAATGGGCAGCGTCGACGGGTACAGACCGCCTCTTTGTGCTGCGGTGGGAACGATGCGGTCCGTGAAGGCTACGCCCTGAACGATGCGCAGGGCTTCGTAATCGCCGAAGAAGAACGTCTTATCGTGCCGGATGGGGCCGCCGATGCTGGCACCGAATTGATTCTGGCGATACTTGCCCTTGGGCAATGGGGTGCCGCCTGCGAAGTTGTAGTTGCCGTTGGTATCGAAGAGGTCGTTGCGCAGAAACTCGAATACCGTTCCGTGAATTCTGTTGCTTCCAGACTTGGTAATGATGTTGATAACGCCACCGGCTGTCTTGGTGACATCAGCGGTGTAGAGGCTGGTCTCGATGCGGAACTCCTGCATGGCGTCGACCGAGGGGCGGACGGCGATGCTGCCGATATAACGGCCGTTGTTGTCCATGCCGTCGATCAGGTAGCTGTTCAGGGTCTCATTCTGGCCATTGACCGAAATCGCAGAGCTTTGGCGTCGGTCATCCGGGCGGGAGCCGCCGGACATCGCGTTGGGACCGCCCTGGGTTGCACCTGGAGCGAGTGTCGCGAGGCTCACAAAATTGCGTCCGTTGAGCGGCAGGTCCTGGATAGCGGCTCCGGTGACGGTTGTGCCGAGTGTCGAGTTATCGCTTTGCAGCGCTGCTGCCTGAGTGGTAACCTCGACGGTCTCGGATACCTGGCCGACTTCCATTTTGGCAGTGACGCGAGCGCGATCGCCGCCCGACAGTGCCATGGAGACTACGCTGTACTTTTTGAAGCCGCTGGTTTCGATGGCGACGGAGTAGTTGCCAACGGGCAGCAGGGTGATCGTCCATTCGCCCGAGTCGCTGCTCTTGACGGTGTGGACTTCATTGGTGCCTGTATTCCGGACGGTGACGCTTGCGTTGGGAACGACGGCGCCGGTTGCATCGGTGACGGAACCTACCATGTCGGCGGTGACGACCTGTGCATGGGCCGATGCGAGGCCGAGGACCATGCAGCAGAGCCACACTGTGAGCATGCCGACGAAGCGGCAATGCATAGCGTTGGAACCTGATTTCAGATTGCTTGTCATCACTCTGTCCTGCCTCCTGTAAGTGCAAAATCAAACCGACACACCAGGCTGCGCAGCGGGCGCCGGGTACCGCATTCTGTGTGGGCCGAGGTCCGTAGGCCGCGACTCCTCGATGCAAGTGTCGGCCACCCTGATAAACGTCCATGTCTGCGATTGTCAACAACAAAGGCCACAGGCAGTTCCCTATTGAAAGTTGGTCAGAGAGCGCGATAAATCACTGTAAAAACGTGTGCCGGGCGAGTGTGGAACATGTCGATGCGTTACAAAAAGTTCCAATGGGAAATGCAGTCGTTGGTGCGGAGATACCGGGACGGCTACTGTTTGGTGGTGACCGGAGTGTCGGTCTTGTCGAAGAATTCTTTCTGAAGCTGGGCCGCGCTGGTGTCTGCCTTGATGGCCTTGATAGCTGCGGCGAGTTGCGTGGCGGCGTATTCGGTTGATGCCTTGCCACGCGCGGCGGTGGCGCCGGCGGCGTCGCCCTGATAGTGATTGGGGTAGCTGGCGTACCACCAGATGCCGGTGTAGACGGAGGCAGGAAGGTTGAGGCGCTTCTGGTCGGCTCCGGATTCCTGCCCGGCCCGGTCAGGGTGCGCGTCCTGCGGGTCGTGGGCCATGACGTTTGATACTTCCCCTTCACCGGCGTGACCATCAGCGCCGGGTTTCGAGACCTTGGCCGCTGCGGGAAGGTCGGTGCCGGTGGCAGCGAAGTAGACGTAGACGACGTAGTCGTGGCGCTTGTCCAACTGCGTCTGAGCGAAGTAGTGCAGCAGCATGGTGTTGCCGCCGTGGGCATTCTGGATGATGATTTTCCTGCAGCCGTTGCGGGCCATCTCGTCGACGGTGATCTGGAGAAGCTCCATCTGGATATGGGCCGGATAGGCAAGCGTTCCGGGCTGGGAGCGCGCTTCGGCGATCTGGCCGAAGTAGTAGGGCGGGAAGATGATGGTGTACTCCTGCCGGGTGGCCAGATCGGCGATGTACCGGCCATTCATCAGGTCGGTGCCGAGAGGGCCGGAGGGGCCATGCTTTTCGATGATGCCGAGGGGCAGCATGCAGGTTTGATTCGATTTCTGCAGCGCCTGGACGAAGTCGGCGGAGGTGAGATCTTCCCAGTGGGTGAAGGGCGTTTGTGCGACGAGGGAAGGCGCGGCAAGCACTGCGAGGGAAGCGGCGCATTGCAGAAGTCTGCGGGTCATGGTGATCTCCTGTGGTGCTGGTTCGATGGTTGCGGCGTATGTCCGGGGCGTTAGGGCGCAGCCTTGTGATAGCCCTCCACAGCCAGCGATGTCAATTCATTTGGCGTGCAGAGTTCCCTATAGAACACAGAATATTGAGACGGTGGAATGGCGGCGAGACGGGATTGCGGGTAGCTGGCGTCACAGCTTTGTCTCAATCGACGCGCTATTTGGCGCGAGAAGGTTGTGCTTTACAGGGCCGTGGCAAACCTGTTAGATAGGCATGCGTTGCGGATGCCGCTTGGCCGGGATTGAGTGCGACGTGTGGGTTCGAGAGTTCCCGGTTGAACATGACGGAAAGGCATCCTTGACAGACGATGTTGCAGCGAAGGAAGCTGGTCCGTGTATTCAGCCAATGCCATGCGCAGGCGGACTTCGGGCGACTTGACCGAGGGTGGGCCGAAGCAGGATTCAGGGAAAGATAAG
Organism: Rhodanobacteraceae bacterium; assembly: GCA_025350865.1. Classification (GTDB taxonomy): domain Bacteria; phylum Acidobacteriota; class Terriglobia; order Terriglobales; family Acidobacteriaceae; genus Edaphobacter. Next base: position 12,622 of record JANXWZ010000094.1, on the reverse strand, counting down.
GAGCTTCTCAGATGGTTTGGAGCAGATCGAGGCAGCTTGCGTTTTGGACCGATTTCCTGGGTGTGATGGTGTTGCTGGCGGGCGTTGGGTTGCCGGGTTTGCAGGCCCAGGAAAAGATGTGGTCGGAGGCGGTGAATTCGTCGTCGGACAACAGTCACTACGCGCCGCTGAAGCAGATCACGAAAGAGAATGTGAAGGACCTGAAGGTTGCGTGGTCGTACCCGACGGGCGATACGATTGCGTACACGTTCGCTCCGCTAGTGGTGGGGAACCGGGTGTACGTGCTGGCGAAGTCGAACTCGCTGGTGGCGCTGGACGCGACGACGGGGAAGGAGATCTGGATCCACAGCAAGATGACCGGGATTTCGAATCGCGGGATTGCGTTCTGGCAGAGTGCGGATGGCAAGGACAAGCGTCTGATCTTCGCGATCCATCACCAGTTGCAGGAGCTTGACGCGAATACGGGAAAATCGATTCTGACGTTTGGCGACGATGGTTTTATCGATCTTCGCGTGGGGCTGGGACGTCCGCCGGGAGACATCTTCAGGATTCAGGCGTCGAGCCGGACGCAGGTGTTCGGGAACCTGGTGCTGGTGGGGTCGGCGACGGGCGAGAACTACATGGCAACGCCGGGGGATATCCGGGCGTTCAACGTGCTGACCGGGAAGCTGGCGTGGCAGTTTCACTCGATTCCACATTCAGGCGAGCCGGGTGCCGACACCTGGCCCAAAGACGCCTACAAATACATTGGCGGGGCGAATACGTGGGGCGATATTACCGTCGATCAGAAGCGCGGGATTGCCTACTTCCCGACGTCTTCGGCGAAGTATGAATTGTTTGGCGGCGACCGGCCGGGCAAGAATCTTTACACCGATTGCCTGGTGGCGCTGGACGCAGACACGGGCAAGCTGCTGTGGTATTACCAGATGATTCATCACGACATCTGGGACTGGGACAATGTTGCCGCGCCGCAACTTGCGACCGTGAAGCACGACGGCAAGATGATCGACATTGTGGCGCAGGCCGGCAAGACGGGCTACCTTTACGTGTTCGACCGGGTGACGGGCAAGCCGCTGTGGCCGATTGAAGAGCGCCCCGTGCCGCAGACGGATTTTCCGGGCGAGACGACATCGCCGACACAGCCGTTTCCGACGGTAGTCCCACCGTTTGCGCGGCAGACGTTTACTGCGGACGATGTGAATCCGTACATCCTGAGCGACGAAGAGCGCGCTGCACTGAAGGTGAAGGTTGCTGCGGCGGAGAACGGCCCGATCTTTACGCCGCCGGGCTTCGGCGATACGGTGCAGATGCCGGGCAATCGGGGTGGCGCAAACTGGGCGAGTACGAGCGCGAATCCGACGAAGGGGTTTGTGTATGTGGCTGCGTACGATGCGCCCGCGTTGCTGCATATGACGGATGAAGCTCCGGGTGCTCCGAAGGTTCTGGCGACGACGTCGGGCGCAGGGACTACAGGGCTTGAGCTTTATTCGCAGAACTGCGCAATGTGCCATGGGGCGACGCGGGCCGGCGAGCTTGGCCCTTCTCTGGTCGATATCGCGGGGAAGCGGACGATCGAATCGATCAAGGCGATCATCCAGAGCGGACAGGGGCAGATGCCGTCGTTTGCGGGGTTGGGCGACGAGAAGGCACTAGCGATTGCGCAGTATATCTTTGACCCGAAGCTCGAAACGGTCTCGATGGGCATGGGCAATCGGCGGGATGCCGGTGCGGTTGCGGGTGGGCCGGAGACGGGTCCGATTGCAGGCTCGGGCGGCGCACCTGCGGGGCAGGCGGCACCGGGCGCGAAGCTGGTGGGGCAGAACCCTTACGGAGCGATGGCGGGACTTCCGTATCCCAGCGACGTGAAGGCTCCGAAGCGGTACTACACGAATTGGAATGTGATGCCGACGATCATTCGTCCGCCGTGGACGAGCCTGGTGGCGTATGACCTGAATAGCGGGGCGATCCGTTGGAAGGTTCCACTGGGGGATGATCCGGAGCTGTCGCCGAAGGGGATCTTCAATACGGGGATTCGGCAGGAGCAAAGGGGAATTTGGCCTACGGCCACGGGGCTTGTCTTTGTAGCGACGAGCGATGGCAAGCTGCGCGCGTTGGACGATGATAACGGCAAGCAGATCTGGTCGGCGGACCTGCCCGCGGGCAACCGGGCAGTGCCGGCGATGTACGAGGTGGAGGGCAAGCAGTACCTCGTGATCAGCGCTACGACGCGGGTTGGGACGGGGGTTGGCGCGGGCGCGGGGACGAGCCCGTCGATGCCGCTGCCGCCGCTCGATCCGAAGGCTCCGCCGCCGGCGTATGTTTCGTTCTCGCTTGGCGGGAAGACTGATTAGTGGCGACAGGGACGGCAAGAGCAACCGCAGATCCCTACGGGATGACAAACAAAAGAGGCGGATGCATTTCAGTACGCATCTAGGCCGGTAGGACGGTTCTTGTGGTTCTGAGGGCGATGTGGACGATGGCGGCCAGGACGAGCAAACCGATTCCGGTGAGGGTTGTTCCGCTCCAGCCGCGGCTGGCGTAGACCCATGTACCGATGGTGGTGCCGATCGCACCGCCACCAAATCTTGAGACCATGTAGATAGTGTTGAGGCGGTTGCGGGCTTCCGACATGAGGGCCATGACCTCGGATTGGGCGGCCACCTGGATGGATTGCACACCGAGATCGAGGAGTAGAACGCCCAGGATGAGACCGGGGATGGAGCCGCTGATGCCCATCCAGGCGAAGGCTACGATGCTGAGGGCGAGGGCGAGCGTGATGGTGAGTCCGGAGCCTTTGCGGTCGGATAGCCTGCCGGCCATGGGTGCACACATGGCACCGGCCAATCCGACGAGGCCGAAGAGACCGGTCTGGGTTGCGCCGAGGTGATGGCGCTGTTCCATGAAGAACGAAAGCACGGCCCAGAAGGCGCAGAAGGCGGCGAAGCTGAGTGCGCCGATGAGCGACGGGGCACGGAGGCGGGGTTGGTCGCAGGCCAGGCGCCACAAAGACCGCATGAGTTTCGGATAGGAGATTTTCAGGGTTGGCGGACGCGACGGCAGCATCTTTTGCAGGGCGACCGTGGATAGGAACATGAGGGCGCAGGCGATCCAGAAGACGGCTCGCCAGCCCAGCTTGTCGCCGAGATAACCTGACGCAGTTCGGGCGAGGAGCAGGCCGGAGAGGAGACCGGCCATGAGGGAACCGACGGCGCGCCCGCGGTGTTGGGGATGAGACATTTCTACCGCGAGCGGGATGAGGAGTTGGGGGTTGACCGCCGTTAGTCCGATGAGGAACTGTGCCAGGACGAGCATTGGCAGCGAGGCAGACAGCGCTCCGAGCGCGAGCAGAAGGGTGCAGGCGTAGGAGAGGCAGAGGATGACTTTTCTGCGTTCCACAACATCGCCGAGTGGGATGAAGAAGAGGAGACCGACGCCGTAGCCTACCTGGGCTGCGGTTGCAACCAAGCCGGCGGATCGGACGGTGGTGTGGAAGTAACGGCTGAACTCATGCAGCAGCGGCTGGTTGTAGTAGACGTTCGCAACGGCAATGGCGCAGGACGCGGCCATGAGCCAGACGAGGGTTTGAGGCAGGGCCGGGATTTCGTCCGGGTGGGTTGTGAGGTCGCTGGAGGCGGGAGGCATACGACTCGATCATACCGGCGAAGGGCGGGGGATCGGGGTGCGCGGTTAGGGGAGAAAAATTCCAGTTGGAACTTCGCCCCTGCCCAGTGCCGGCATGAGACGTCTACAATGAAGCCACGCGACAGACGAATTGTTTTGCACGTCGGCTTGTGGACCAGCTCGCAGGATCACCGGCACAGTGCGAATTTGATGAAGGTGTACCGCCGTCCGGAAGGCAAATACAGAGATTCTGGCTTTGCCAGAATGACGGCTGTGGTTGGTTGACTTTATCGCAACAGGGAAGTTTGCTCCAGTGCCATTTGCCATGCTGTGGACTTAGGGGATTGTTTCGATGTGGATCGTTCGTCTAGCTCTGAATCGGCCATATACGTTTGTCGTTCTATCGTTGCTGCTCTTTCTACTTGGGCCGGTTGTGGTGTTGCGTACGCCGGTTGATATCTTCCCGAATATCGACATCCCGGTGGTGGCGGTGGTGTGGACGTATAACGGTCTTTCCCCAGAGGAACTTTCGTCGCGTATTACGACCTCGTTCGAGCGGAGCATTACGACGACCGTCAACGACGTGGACCATATCGAATCGCAGACGGTGAATGGCTTTTCGGTCATCAAGATTTTCTTTCACCCGAATGTGAATATCGCGCAGGCTGTAGCGCAGGTGACGGCGAATGCGCAGTCGATTCTGCGGGCGGCTCCGGTGGGGACGACTCCGCCGAATGTGCTGCAGTTCAATGCATCGAACGTGCCGATTATTCAGCTTGGCCTCTCGGGCAAGGGGCTGTCGGAGCAGCAACTGTTTGACTTCGGACAAAATTTTATCCGGTCGCAGCTGGCTGAGATCAATGGCGCTGCGGTGGGGTCGCCTTCGGGCGGCAAGTTTCGCGCGATTCTGGTGGACCTGAACACTCAGAAGCTGCAGCAGTATGGGCTCTCGTCTGCGGACGTGGTGGCTGCTATGGGTGCGCAGAACATCATCTTGCCGGCTGGCACCGTGAAGATGGGGGACTTTGAGTACCAGGTGGAGACGAACAGCTCGGTGAGGACGATTCAGGCCTTGAACGATCTGCCCATCCGCTCGATCAACGGCGCGACGACTTACATTCATGACGTGGCGAATGTGCGCGATGGCTATCCGCCGCAGACGAATATCGTGCGGGTAGATGGGCAGCGGTCGGCCCTGCTGAGCGTGCAGAAGGTGGGAAGCACTTCCACGCTGGACATCATCAAGAATGTGCGGGCGTTTCTGCCGTTTATCAAGTCGCAGATGCCGCCGGAGCTGGAGATCAACCCGATTGCGGACCAGTCGGTGTTTGTGCGGGCGGCGATCAGCGGTGTGGCTCGCGAGGCTGTGATTTCGGCTTGTCTGACGGCGATCATGATCCTGGTGTTTCTGGGGAGCTGGCGGTCGACGATCATCATCGCAATTTCGATTCCGCTGTCGATTGTGTGCTCGTTGCTGATGCTTTCGGCTCTGGGCGAAACGATCAACATCATGACGCTGGGCGGGCTTGCGCTGGCGGTTGGAATCCTGGTGGACGACGCGACGGTGGAGATCGAGAACATCAATCGCAACCTTGAGGAAGGCAAGGAGGTGGAGCAGGCGATTCTGGATGGCGCGGCGCAGATTGCGGTACCGGCGTTTGTGTCCACGCTTGCGATCTGCATTGTTTTCGTGCCGATGTTCTTTCTGACGGGGGTTGCGCGGTATCTGTTTGTGCCGCTGGCCGAGGCTGTTGTTTTTGCGATGCTGGCGTCTTACTTTCTGTCGCGGACCATTGTGCCTACGATGGCGAAGTATCTGCTGAAGGGGCATGAGCATGACCGGGTGGATCAGGCTCGCGTAAGCCGCAACCCGTTTATCCGATTCCAGATCACGTTTGAGTACTACTTTGAAATGCTGCGCGGGTACTATCATGCGTCGTTGAACGTGTGCCTGCAAAACCGGCTGTTCTCTCTAACTTCCATCGTTCTGTTCTGGGGTGTGTCGATTGGCGCGCTGTATCCGTGGCTTGGGCAGGACTTCTTTCCGACGGTGGATGGTGGGCAATTCAAGCTGCATCTTCGGGCGCATACCGGGACGCGGATCGAAGATACGGCGCGGTTGTGCAGTGCGGTGGAAGAGGTGATTCGGCAGCAGATTCCGGCGAACGAGCTGGGCACGATCGTGGATAACATTGGGCTGCCTTACACGGGCATCAACATGTCGTATACCAACTCCGCGCCGATCGGCACGGGCGATGCCGACATTCTGGTGCAGCTCAACGAAAATCATCACCCGACCGCGAAGTATACGAGCGCGCTCCGGGACAAACTGGTGGCGGCGTTTCCGGGGACGACGTTTTATTATCTGCCGACGGATATGGTGAGCCAGATTTTGAACTTCGGGTTGCCGGCACAGATCGACGTGCAGGTAGTGGGGACGGCGCTGGAACCGAACCATGCGCTGGCGCAGAAGATGCTCGAGCAAATCAGTCGCATACCGGGGACGACCGACCTGCGGATTCAGCAGCCGTTCAACCTGCCGCGCTGGACGGTGACGGTGGACCGGGTTCGAGCGCAGCAGGTGGGCTACTCGCAGCGGGATATTGCGCAGGATATTCTGGTGGGGCTGAGTGGAAGCTTCCAGACGACACCTACTTTTTTCCTTGATCCACGCACGCATGTCACCTATCCGGTGGTGATCGAGACACCGCAGTACGACGTGCAGGACCTGCAGCAGCTCCAGAGTTTTCCGGTGGCTTTGAATGGGTCGAATCGGGAGCCACAACTGCTGGGCAATCTGGCGACGTTTACGCGTGGCGTGGAGCAGGGAACGGTGACCCACTACGACACAAGGCCGGTGATCGACATCTACGGGACGGTGGAGGGGACGGACCTGGATAGCGTTTCGCGCAGGATCGACGAGATTGTGGAGCAGGCGAGGCAGAAGATGCCGCGAGGAACGCAGATCGTGGTGCGGGGGCAGATCGATACGATGCGCAGCTCGTTTATCGGGCTGGTGCTGGGCTTGCTGGGGTCGATTGTGCTGGTGTATGCGCTGATTGTGGTGAACTTCCAGAGCTGGCTGGATCCATTCATCATCATCGCGGCGCTGCCGGGAGCGTTGGCCGGCATCGTCTGGATGCTGTTCATTACCGGGACGCACATCAGTGTGCCGGCGTTGACGGGTTCGATCATGTGCGTCGGGGTTGCGACGGCCAACTCGATCCTGGTGGTGACGTTTGCGAAGGAGCAGCTTGACTCCGGGCTGAACGCTGTGGAGGCAGCTCTTTCGGCGGGCTTTACCCGCTTCCGGCCGGTGGTGATGACCGCGCTGGCGATGATGATCGGGATGGTGCCGATGGCGCTGGGGCTGGGCGACGGCGGCGAACAGAATGCACCGTTGGGCCGTGCCGTGATCGGCGGCTTGCTGCTGGCGACGTTCGGCACACTTACGTTTGTTCCAGTGTTCTTCACATTGATGCACCGCAAGGAAAATCTGGGTGCGGCTGCGCCCTTGGTTGAGCAGCAGGATGAGGTTCCCGCATGAGCAGCAACGACAAGACCAGCACGACGAACGAACTGGATGCGATTGTGCCGTCCAGGCACGCCGCGGCGCACGGCAGCGCGCAGTTGAAGGATGAGCCCAAGGTGACGCGCAGCGGGCTGCTGCTGGTGGTGATTGTGGTGCTGATCGGGCTAGGCGCCGTGGCGGCGTATGGGATGCTGCGGCGCAAGCACGAGAGCAGCGATCTGACGGCTTATACGAAGGCGAACTCCGCGCCACCGGTGGCGACGGAGAAGCCGAAGCTACAGCAGAGCGCACGGGAGGTGGTGTTGCCGGGCAAGATGCAGCCCTTCTCGCAGGCGGCGATCTATGCGCGGACTACTGGCTATGTGAAGGCGTGGTACCACGACATCGGCTCCCATGTGGCGAAGGGGGAGCTGCTGGCAATTATCGAGACGCCGGAGCTGGATCAGCAGCTTGCGGTGGCCAAGGCTGATTTAGCGACGGCGAAATCGAACATGGCGCTGGCGAAGACGACGGCGGACCGATATAAGGATTTGATCGCAAAGAACGCTGTGTCGCAGCAGGATACCGACAATGCGGTGATGCAGTATGAGACGCGCGGGACGCAGGTGGCGTCGGCTGAGGCGAACGTGCATCGGCTGGAGGAGTTGCAATCGTTCGAGAGGATTACGGCGCCATTCGACGGCGTGATTACGGCTCGGAACCTGGATGTTGGGCAGCTGATCTCGGCGGCGGGCAGCACCAGCTCTGCGGGGTCAGGCAATGTCCCGGGCAACAAGGAGATCTTCGACCTCGCGGATACGCGCCGGCTGCGCGTGTATGTAAGCGTGCCGCAGATTTATTCGCCCGATGCCAAGACCGGGGTGAAGGCGACGCTGACCTTGCCGCAGTATCCGGGGCGGACGTTTGAGGGCAAGCTGGTGCGTTCGTCGGAATCGATCGACCCAGCGACGAGCACGCTGCTGGCCGAGGTGGACGTGGACAATCGGTCTGGTGAACTGCTGCCGGGCAGCTACACGGAGGTTCATCTGCACACGGCAAATGGAGCCCCGGCGCTGATCGTTCCGGTGAGCGCGCTGATTCTGCTGCCGGATGGGCTGCGGGTTGCGACGGTGGATGCGAAGAGCGTGGCCCACCTCATCTATGTGGTGCCGGGGCGTGATACCGGGACTACGGTGGAGATATTGAGCGGACTGGCGGCGGATCAGGCTGTGATTGCCAACCCACCCGATTCGCTGACCGACGGCCAGAAGGTGCGGATCGTCAACCCCGCAAAGGCCGCACCCAAGGCCCCTGGAGCTCCTGAGTGACGCGCAATCTCGTTGTCGCCGGAGCCGCTGGGCTGCGTGCGCTGGTCTGCACAGCGGCCCTCATCAGCGACCGACGCGAGGATCAAAAGAAACGCCGTTCTTAAATAAATTCGTCCCCCCAGGACAGGTAGGTTGCTCAGGTTCACGCCCGATCCCGAAGTGCGTCAGTGGGCTGGAGGCGTCCAGCTCTGCGAACAGGCAGAATGCCTGCTCCAATGCAGCAACATTCATGAGCAGGATAAGACAGCACACGGGCAAGCAGCAGGGAATGCAGCAGCAGATGTGACGATAGGGACGCGGGGCCTGGGTGTTTAGTCCCGGCATGTCGTGAACCGATTTGCGGCTCTAGCGGGGCCACCGCGGTCGGCGGGATTGCGTCCGGGCGTCTGGGCTTGGTAGCGGAAAAGCAGGTCCCTTCGGGATGACAACCAAAAAGGCGGGTGTGGGGCGGGCCGTTGGGATGACCAGCGGGAGTGGGTTAGTTTTCGCAGTTTTTTCCTCTGCGTAAATTAGGATGCACACCGTACTTAATTTCTGTTACAGTTTCGCATCGAGCAACTCACATTAGTTGCGGCTTGCAACAAACCTTTTGGAGGCACCATGCGCAACCGTTTCAATATTTTGCTTCTCGCAGTCCTGTTCCTTGGATTGCTGTCCGCTCCGCTGTTCGGGCAGGCTGTCAGTGGAACCATTCTCGGAACCGTGACCGATCCGACCGGGGCGAGCGTCCCGAACGCCCAGATCACGATCGTGCTGACGGGCCAGAGCGCGATGCGCGCTGCCGTGACCAATGAAAGCGGAAACTTCACACAGCCCGACCTTCCGCCCGGAAGCTATACCGTCTCGTTCGTCGTGCCGGGCTTCAAAAAAGAGATTCGCGAGAACATCGAAGTGTTGACCAACACGACGACGCGCGTGGACGCGACACTGGCCACCGGAAGCACGTCGGAGTCGGTGACGGTGACGGACGCTCCGCCGCAGTTGCAGACCGATCGCGCCGACATCTCGACGACCATCGGGGCAAGTCAGATTGCAGATTTGCCCCTTAGCAGCGGAAACAGCTTTCAGTCGCTGTTGAACACGGTCCCGGGTATGGCTCCGGTGACGTTCAACAATTCGCAGTTCTTCAATGCCAACAACGATCTCTCGACGAACGCCAACGGCCAGTCCTCGTACGTGAATCTGTACCAGATTGAGGGCATCGACGACGACCAGCGCACCGGCATTCACATCATCCTGGTGCCACCGGCAGCAGCGATTCAGAGCGTCGACATCACGACGAATAACTTTGAGGCCGAGTTTGGCCGCGCGGTTGGTACGGTGATCAACGTAACGATGAAGTCGGGCACGAACGCGTACCACGGCTCGGTGTTCCAGAACATGGAGAACAACGGAGTCAACGCCCGCAACTTCTTCGCCTCCGGCCCCAATGGGCGCCTGGTGTACAACTACACGGGCGGTTCCATCGGGGGTCCAATCCTGAAGAATAAACTGTTTCTCTTCGGCGATTTTCTTCGGGTTTCGGATCATGAAGCGTCGACGGTGAACGCGAATATTCCGTTCTACAACGTGGTGGGCGGCAACATCGACCTGAGTGGGTACAGCGGCCAAGTCTACGATCCGAACACCGGCGTTACGGCAAATTGCACTGCGACGGGTTCAACGACCTGTGGCAGCGGGCGTACGTCGTTCGCAAGCAACCAGATTCCGCTGACCAATCCTGGCATCAGCAAGGTGGGTCTTACGGTATTGCAGAGTCTGGATGCAATCGCTCGCGATCCCAAGAAGAACCTGGCGGCGGCAGCTTATATCGCTGGGAAGACGACCAACAACTTCTCGCAGAACACGCCGTTCAGCAAGGACTCGATCAGCTACGACCTGAAGTCGGACTTCGCTATCTCGGCGAAGGATCACCTGTCGGGGCGGTTCAGCCACCAGACGACGACGACCTACCAGGCTCCGCTGTTTGGATCGTTCCTGGGGGGACCGGCCGGTGGCGGATTCGAAGCGACCGGAACGGCCGCAGCCTACAGCACCGGGTTCAACTACGACCATGTGTTTTCGCCAACCCTGTTGACGGAAGCGCGCGTCGGAGTGGCCCATTTGCGCAACTCCGCGACGCAGTCCGACTATGGCGTGAACGATGCCAAAACGCTCGGCATTCCGGGCAATGGTCCTAACGGAACGAACAACACGCCGACGACCAGCGGTCAGGTTGCGTTCACGATCAACAACTTCACCGCACCGACGATTGGTTATTCCGCTTCGCTGCCCTGGCTGCGCGCGGAATCGAACATTGACTTTGCCAACAACTGGACCAAGATTATCGGCAACCATACGCTGAAGGGGGGCGCGGATATCCGCCGGGTTCGCGACGATCTTCTGCAGGGCAACAACAACGCCGCAGCGGGGCAGTTCTACTTCAATGAGAACGCGACTTCGGCAGTGGGTGCGAGCACCTACGGGCCTCCCGGCACGGTTGCAGTTGCGACGGGTCAGGCGAACGATATTGCCAGCGTACTGTTTGGCGTCCCGAATCACGTGGGCCAGGACACGAACAGCACGTTTCCGGCGTACCGCCAGACTTGGCTGTTCTTCTTCGTCTCGGACAAGTGGCAGGCCACGTCGAAGCTGACCTTGGATTTGGGAGTGCGGTGGGAGTTGTATCCGCCGGCTAACCCTCGCAAGGCTGGCGGCTTTGTGAATTACAACCCGAAGACGAACCAGCTTGTCTCCGCTGGGACCAACGGCAATCCATCCAACCTTGGAATGCAGACCAGCTACAGGAATGTGGCTCCGCGTTTGGGAGCATCGTACCGCGCGTCGGAGAAGACGGTTATTCGCGGCGGGTTTGGCGTGAGCTATGTGCCCTTCGTGGATAACTCGTATGCTTACAACTATCCAATCAAGACGAGCACGGATTACAACAACTCCCAGACTTATGGGCCGGCTGTGAATCCTGCGGGCGGAGCGGTGAACTTTGTCACTGGTATCCCGGTGACGCCGACTGCGCCGTTTGGCTCCGACGGAACCATCACGCCGACCGCTGCCAATCGTCTGATCGGGCTGGCAAATCTGTACATCCCGCTGGACTTCAAGAATGCGTATGTGTCCTCCTGGAATGTTGCCGTGCAGCAGGCGCTGCCAGGAGACATGTCTCTGCAGGTTGCGTATGTTGCCAACCATGGAACGCGCATCGACTCTGCGCAGAACATCAACCAGCCGACGATTTACGGGCAAGGGGCCGCCTACGATCCATTCAACAATGCATCCGATGGAGTGACGCCGACGTTTGGCAAGACCGCTGCCGTGACGCAGTACTTCCTGGGCTACTCGACCAACTACGAGTCGCTACAGGTGGAGTTGAAGCGCCGCTTTACGAAGGGTATTGCCTTTACCTCGGCCTTTACCTGGGGCAAGGCGCAGAACTTCCAGACGGGCGCTCAGGATGGCGGTCTGCTGTTCTGGAGCGGGCCGCGGCATCGCAACTATGCTGTCACGGACTTCGACCGGACCCGCAACTTCGAGCAGACGGTAACCTACGAACTTCCGGCGGGTCACGGTCATAAGTACTTCAACAGCGGTCCGGCGGTCTATGCGCTGGGAGGTTGGAAGGTCTCAGCCGTCATCTCTGCGGTGTCGGGGTTGCCCTTCCAAATCACAACTGGCAGCCAAACGCCGGGTACGACGCAAACGGTAAATCAGATCGCTCCATACAACGTGAAGCATACGATCACGGGCGCGTCGAGTGCCGTTACGTGGTTCGATCCCGCAGCGTTCGTTGCGCCGCAGGCTTGTGTCGCCTACACGCCTGCAAATCCGGTGCCGTGCGCGGTGGGTAACACGCAACGCAACCAGTTCCGTGGACCGGGGTACTTCTCGGACAACCTGTCGTTGTTCAAGAGCTTCCCGATCTTCCGCGAATCTTCGCTCGAGGCTCGGTTCGACGCATTCAACCTGACCAATACGCCAGCGTTTGGTCTTCCCAACGGAACTCTTGGCGCCAACCTGGGCAAGATTACGGGAACGCTGGGCAGTGGCGTAGGAAATGTCAACGGAGTCGGCGGGCCTCGCGTGCTACAGGCTGCGGTGAAGATTACCTTCTAACCACTCGCAAAGCCAGATGCCGGACCACAGAGATTGTGGTCCGGCATTTTGTTTT
>JANXWZ010000075.1 GCA_025350865.1 Rhodanobacteraceae bacterium | reverse complement strand
GGCGACGTGCTGGAGTGGCAGGCGAAGATAACGAGGACCAAGGCCGAGGCCCCGGGGCAGTTTTGGGGTGCGGAGAGCTTCACCCGGGAGGCGGTGGTGTTGTCGGAGGCGGTGGAGTTGCGCGCGCCGAAGGACAAGCCGGTCACCGCCTGGAGCCCCCTCCACAAGCCGACCGAGACAATGGATGGTGCCGAGCGAGTGTGGCGGTGGGAGTACACGCAGTTGAAGCCAACCACCGGACCGGAAACCGAGAAAGGGAAGGAAGCGAAGAAGAAGCGGGTTCTCACAGCAGAGGAGGAGCTGGACGAGAAACTTGACAGATTGCCCGACGTAGCGTGGACGATGTTCAAGAGCTGGGAAGAGGTGGGCGCGTGGTATCGGCGGGCTCGGGGGCGAGCGGATGTCGCCCGGCGCTGATGTGAAGGCGAAGGTCTCCGAGATCACCGCTGGCAAGGCCACTGATGAAGAGAAGGTCCGGGCGGTGTACGGCTATGTCGCGACGCAGGTGCGGTATGTGGGGGTTGCGTTTGGGATCGGGCGGTATCAGCCGCATGAGGCGGCGGACGTGTTGCAGAACCAATGCGGTGACTGCAAGGATAAACATACGTTGCTGGCGGCAATGCTTGGTGCGCTGGGGCTGCATCCAGATGCGGTGCTGGTGGGGGTGGGGATACGGTTCAACCCCGCTGTGCCATCGCCTGCGGCTTTCAACCACCTGATTACGCGGGTGGCGCTGGACGGGAAGCCGGTGTGGCTGGGTACGACATCCGAGGTCGCACCCTATCGCGTGCTGCTGGTAGAGATTCGCGACCACGACGTGCTGCTGGTACCGGAGGCGGGCGCGGCGAAAGTGGAGAAGACGCCGGCCGAGTTGCCGTTCAAGGCAACGCAGACGCTGGAGGCGAATGGGTCTCTGGACGACAAGGGTATTTCAAATTCGACCATCAAGATTGAAGTTCGCGGGGAGATGGAGGTCTACCTGAGGGCAGTGTTGCGGCAGGTGACGCCGGCACAGTATGACCAGCTTGCGCAGAAGTTGTCGGAAGGTCTGGGCTTTGGTGGAACTGCGAGTCACGCTCACTTCGGCAAGGCGGAGGACACGACCGACCCGATCGCCATTTCGTACGACTATAAGCGGGATAAGGGAGGGGACCCTGAATACACTCCGGCGAGAGCGACTTAAACAATCAAATACGCACCTTTTCATGGAAAGTTCACTGAAATTATGCGTTTTCCACAGGGCGGCGGACAACCTTCTTATTCGCTGATAGTTGACGCCGCGTTTTCTCGACTGTAAGATTGCCGCCAACGGTATGACATTTTGGGATGGCTCCACTTTTTGGAACTATTGAAAGACCTGTCGGGCCTAGGCCAGGTCAGGTTTATGCGTGTTAATCAGCAGCGGGACACGATTCTCAGGGTTACGCAGCTTAACAACGGAGGCCCATCTCGGCTCCATTTCACTTTACGAAGAGGCTTAGTATGTTCAACGTATCGAAGTTGTTTCGGCCACTCTCTCTATTTGTGTCGATGCTGCTACTGACTTTTGCGTTGCTGTCATCAATCGGCGCGCAGGAAACCACGGGAGCAGTAGAAGGCGTCGTTAAAGATGCGACCGGTGCCTCCATCAGCCACGCCTCCGTCGTTATGACAGGCGAAAAACTGATCGGTTCGAAAGCCATCGTCACCGACAGTTCCGGATACTACCGCTTCGTCAACATCGATCCCGGCACCTACACCCTCACTGTGACTGCCACGGGATTCAGCGTTTTGAAGCGTGAGAATGTCGAGATTCAGGTCGGACGCACGCCGTCCATCAACCTTGCCCTGACGGTGGGAGGGGAATCGCAAGTTATTGACGTAACTACGGAAACACCCCAGATCGACGTCACGGAGTCCCGCACCCAGACCAACGTCTCCCGCGAAGAGCTTGATTTCGCCCCCCGCGGTCTGTCCTTTGAATCCGTCATCGGGTTCGCGCCCGGTGCGCGCAACGAACCGCTCCAAGGCGGATATCAAGTCGACGGAGCCTCAACGGCCGAAAACAGCTATCTCATCGAAGGCCAGGAAACCGGCAACCTCGTCACCGGCAAACAGACCACCAGGGCTCCGTTCGAATTCATCCAGGAAGTCCAGATCAAGACCTCCGGCATCGACGCAGAGTTCGGCGGCGCCATGGGCGGTGTCATCAACGCCGTGCAGAAAAAGGGTGGAAACACCTGGCACGGTCAATTGTGGTCGTACTACGAGGCCGATCCGATGGACGCCAGCCCGGGCACTACGCTGCGCTACGACACTTTAACCAACATCGACACAAAGGCACGGACAGACGCCACGGTTCAATTTTATACGCCTAAAAAAGATCACTTCCGTACCGTGCAGCCGGGCGTCGAAATCGGCGGATTCATCGTCAAGGATCGCCTCTGGTTCGACGGTTCGTTCGCTCCTCGCTATGACACACGGCGTCGGACTGTAAATTTCACGACTGCTACGTGCTTGAAGAATGGCAATTGCGTCGGAAACCGGATCTTCAACTTTAGCGAGCAGACCTACTTTGCCTACGGCCGCCTAGACCTGAAGGTTACCAACAAAATTCGGCTCTATGCCTCTGTCCAAGATGCTTATGACCGCGCCAACGGAACCGCCTTTCCAAACGCCGATCCCGTCAACACATTGATAAACGCAAGTGCCGGAAACTCACCGGACATTTACAACGGTTCCATCGGATATGTGGCCCCGAACGTTCTATACAGCATCGGAGCTGATTTCACCCTTACTCCTAATCTCGTCGCGACTTCACGGGTTGGCAACGCGTACCAGAATTACGGCGACCGCGGACTTCCGAGCGGCGACCGCTTCAATCTACTCGTGAACACACCTACGACTGCCACTGCCGTCGCCCCAACGAAGCCCACCCAAGGCCTCGACGGAACGCTGCTTGAGCAGACGTATTCAGCGGCTTCGGGCCAAGTTGCAGGGGCTGCCAACATTGCCGCCAACCTTGGTTACGGCTACAACGTCAACACCCGAACCACATTCAACCAGGACTTCGCCTACTTCAAGAAGGGGTTCATCGGAGCCCACAACTTCAAGGTCGGTTACCAGTTGAACCACCTGTACGAGAACGTAAACCAGACCTTCACCAATGACCTCGTTCGCATCTCATACGGCCAAACCTATGCGGCAAGCACGACCCTCGGCGTCGCCAATTGCGCTGCTATCATCGCGGCAAACAATGCGAACACGGCCTACACGACAAAAACCAGCAACTGCCAAGGGAACTATGGCTATGCGGTTCTGCGCGACGGTGTCGAAGTTACCGGAACCGCCAGTAGCAACAACCACAGCCTCTACGTTCAGGATGCCTGGCAGCCTGGCAAGGGCCTAACCTTGAACCTTGGCCTCCGCATCGAAAAAGAGTACCTACCTTCCTACAACAAATTTCCCTCCGGCATTAGCTTTGGATTTGGAGACAAGATTGCACCCCGCCTGGGTGTGGCCTACGACGTGTTTCAGAACGGCAAACTGAAGGCTTTCGGCAGCTACGGCGTCTTCTACGACCTGATGCACCTCAACCTAGCTATCGGCTCTTTCGGCGGCAACTACTGGCACGATTGCGCCTACGCTCTCGATACCGGCGACTACAGCAACATCCACCCGCAGAAGGATGCGACGGGCCACTACTGCCCGGCCGGAGGAGCCGCCGTCAAGGGCAACTTCGCCAGCGGCACCCAGCCCTCCAACCTCCGCTTCATCGAGAACTACGACCTGCGGATTCCCTCCAACGATCCTTCGCAGGGCGCTGCCGTCGATCCGTCGATCAAACCGTACCGCGAGCATCAGGCTGTCGCCGGCTTCGATTCGCAGATCACCCGCAACATTGCATTTGAGTCGCGTTACACCCGCGTTCGCCTCGATCACGCGATCGAAGACGTAGGCTATGTCGGACCCGATGGAGAAGCGTTCATCATCGCCAATCCAGGCGAAGGCATCGATCATGGCGGACCAACCACAACCTGCCCCACCTGCAAGGTCCAGCCCAAGCCGGCACGTAATTACGACGGTGTCGAATTCCGCATCACGCGCAGCACTACCAAGGGTCTCTACGCGCAGCTCGCATACACCTACAGCAAGTTGCGCGGCAATTACAGCGGCTTGACCAGCACAGACATCGCCGATGGTGGCGGTGCACGTGCCAACCCCAACAACAACCGCGCGTTCGACGAGCCTTACCTGCAGTTCGCTGCCGACGGAACCGTTTCGAACGGCTTGCTGGCCACGGATCGCCCCAACTCTTTCAAGGCGATCGTCTACTACCAACGCACCATGTTCAAGCGCAACCTTGCCAGCGTCAGCCTCTTCGAGCAGGCATCATCCGGGTCCGCTCTAAGCGCGTACGCTGACGTTAGCGGTTCCGCTGGCAGCTTCCCGACCTACCTCCTCGGTCGCGGCAAGTGGATCGACATTACCACCAATGCTGCCGGTGTATGGCAGTTTGGCACACCTTACGTCCGTCGCACACCCTGGTACATTCAGTCCGATATGTCCTTCACCGACTCGTTCTCCGTGAGCAAGCTGCACGAGGCATGGAAGGCTGGATTCGAGGCAAATATCACTAACCTCCTCAACGCCAAAACCGCAACGGAATACAACTCGCGCATCAACTCGTCGCAATCGACCGGAAACTACATTCTTCCGGCTGGCAGCACAGCCGCGAACCCCAACTACGGCATCCTCGAGAATGGCTACGACTGGAAGACCATTGCCAACAGCGGCAATGGCCTGAATGGCGGTCTTGTCGGCCCAGCCAATCGCGGACCTCTAACTCTAAACAATCTGTACGGTCAGCCCCTCGCTTTCCAAGCTGGTCGTCAAATCCGCCTCAAGTTCAAGTTCGTGTTCTAAACCGCCTTACTGCGTCAAACAGAAGAGCCCCCGATCCTCGGGGGCTCTTCTGTTTGCCCTTGGAACGTCGAGTATCCGGGCTATTTCGATTCGGTGAGCCAACTCAGCGATTGCTGGAGGTAGGCTTTCATATTCTTGCGTTCGACAATGGCGTCCAAAAAGCCGTGCTCCAGGATGAACTCGCTGCGCTGGAAGCCCTCCGGGAGTTTCTGACGGATGGTTTGCTCGATAACGCGGGGGCCAGCGAAACCGATTAACGCTCCGGGCTCGGCGATGTTGAGGTCGCCCAGCATAGCGAAGCTGGCTGTGACGCCGCCGGTGGTCGGGTCGGTCAGGATGGAGATGTAGGGGATGCCGAGCGATGCCAGGCGGGCTAGCGCCGTCGAGATTTTGGCGAGCTGCATCAGGCTGGCGATGCCTTCCATCATGCGGGCTCCGCCGGAGGCCGAGATGATGACCAGCGGGGTGCGCGTT
The DNA here is from genome assembly GCA_025350865.1 of Rhodanobacteraceae bacterium. Classification (GTDB taxonomy): domain Bacteria; phylum Acidobacteriota; class Terriglobia; order Terriglobales; family Acidobacteriaceae; genus Edaphobacter. The sequence continues at coordinate 8,129 of JANXWZ010000075.1, read as the reverse complement.
TCGGTGGCGCGGTCGATCGCGCGTGCAATGGTTTCCCCAACCACCGCACCCATGGACCCGCCGATGAAGGCGTATTCCATCACTGAGATCACTATAGGGTGCGGGCCGATGTGGCCGGTCGCGTTGACGATCGCGTCGAACAGGCCGGTCTTCTTCTGGGCCTCGGAGAGCCGCTGCTTGTAGGGCTTGAGGTCGGTGAAGTTGAGGGGGTCGGTCGAATAGAGCCTGCCCTCGAAGAACTCGTAGCCGGGTTCGAGCAGGTTGTCGATGCGGGCTCTGGCGTCCAAGCGGAAGTGCTTGCCGCACTTGGGGCAGACCTGGAGATTGTCCACAAGCTGCTGTTTGAAGAGTGCGGTGCCGCAGTTTCCGCACTTGGTCCAGAGGCCTTCAGTGCGCACGGTCTTGGAGGCATCGATGCGGATGCCACTGTCTTCGCGTTTAAACCAGCTCATGGTGCAGGAACCCTCGTTGCTCGAACTATTGTATAAGGCTGGGGGAAAGGGCGTCTGCCGGAGGCTGCTTGTGGGCCGACTCGAAATAGACAAATTGAAACAAATTTCGTATTGACATTGGCATATTCAACCGCATAGGGTTCTTCAGTCTGGCAAAACGCGTCTGCGCAATACCCCGGACCGGAGGATCTTATGAACGATACGATTTTTGCTGCGCGTCCATGGCGTGCGGCTTTCGAGGCAGTACGCACGGTATGCACGTGTGCGGCAGTTGCAATCGCGTTAATTCTGTTGGCTTGCGTCGCCATGCCGACTGCAAACGCACAGACCGGCGGCGAAGCCGGAATCCAAGGTACCGTGACCGATCCTACGGGAGCGGCGATCCCGCACGCGACCGTCATCGCAACCGAAAATGCCACGGGCACCAAATCCACCCGCGAGACGACCGGCGACGGACTCTTTACCATTTCGCCGATTCGGCCAGGCACCTATACGGTTTCGGTGCAGTCGCCGGGGTTCCACGAATATATCCAGCAGAATCTGCAGATCAACGCGCTTGTGTTGACTGGCCTCAACGTCACCATGACGGTAGGTGCGGAGAACTCGGTAGTCACAGTAACGGAAGCTCCGCCGGCGCTCGAGACGACTAACGCGACGCTTGGGCTGACGATCGACAAGACGACGTACGAGGAACTGCCGCTCATCATGAATAATGCGCAGCGCGATCCGACGGCATTTGCGGCACTGGCTCCGGGTTCGCAGGGCGGCGCACGCGTGCCGATCGTAGGCGGAACCGGCAACTATCTTGGACAGCTTTACCTCGACGGGCTTCCGGCCCAGACCATCAACCAGCAGGGCGACAATCGCGTCGTTTCCGAGACGCTGAGCGTGGATGCGGTCGACCAGTTCCAGGTGGTCACCAGCGCGCCGCCGGCCGAGTATTCGGGCGCAGGTTCTTCCAACTACTCCATGAAATCGGGTAGCCAGGCGTACCACGGACAGGTGTCGGATTTCATCAGGAACACGGCGTTCGATGCGTGGAGCTTCACGGTGAAGGCGCAGACAATTAAGGATGCCAGCGGTAACATTCTGCCCGCACCGAAGCCGATCGATCACCAGAACGAATTTTCGGTGTCGTTTGGCGGGCACGTCCCATTCATCAAGAACTTGTACTTCTTCACCGCCTACGACAAGTTCCATAGCCGCACGGCAGCCAACCCAGTGGCATACAACATTCCCAGCACGTTGGAGCGCTTGGGCGACTTTACGGAGTTGAACTGCGCGACAGGCTCGACAGGCTGCTTTGGAACGGGCTTCACCGGAACCGGCGCTAGCAACCCGGCCTTTCTATACGACCCCACGACGACCAGCTGCGCGGGGGCTACCTGCACTCGGCAGCCGTTCCAGGGATTGAAGAACGGCGTCCCTACGTACAACGTCATCCCAACCAGCTATCTGTCTCCCATTACCCTGAAGGCGCAGTCTTTCCTTCCCACTCCGTCGACTTCGGCATCCCTGTCATCCAACTATACCGCCGGCTCTCCGGGCGGGTTCGACAACAATCTGATCGACTACCGCGTGGACTACGACCTCAGCTCACGGCACCGCATCTCGGCCATCGGCGCGGTTGGTAATGTCGTTTACCTCAATAACTTTCAGGCTCCGTTCCTGCCCCTTCCATACGTCGGAGGAACCTACGCTGATATCCATCCGAAGGTGTTTGACGTCGAAGATGCGTACACCATCAACAATTCGATGGTGAACCAGCTGAAGTTCGGATTCGTCCGCTTCGCCCAGCCCCAGCACAATCCAACGGATGGCATCGCCCAGTACTCACCGGGTGCGCTCGGCATTACCAACCTGCCGACTTCGGGCCAGGCAGCAACTACATTCCCGGGCGTCAGCTTCGGAACCACAACACGATTCGGCACAGCCCTCCAAACCTGGACGACGAACAGCGCTGCGGCCTCTACGCAGACCGTTGTACCCAACAACTACACCATCGTCGACAACTTCCAGTGGGTAAAGGGCAAGCATGCCTTGACCATAGGAATCTCCATGCAGCGCGAGGAGATCAACACGGCGGCGCCAGTCGGTGCGACCGGGTTGCTCAGCCTTCCCTTCAACGCATTCGCAACTTCAAACTTCGCAGGCTCGGCGCTCTCGACCGCGGCCACGGGCTACTCCTATGCGAGCTATCTGCTTGGTGCGGTAGGCGGAACGCCGACGCTGGGAATCCAGCCGGTGAGCGAAGTGGGCGGACGTTACATGCCCATCTCTCCTTATGTAGAAGATACGTGGAAGATTAGCTCCAAGCTGACGCTGGACGCGGGCCTACGCTGGGATTATCTGCCGCCATTCCATGAGGTGAAGGATCGCTGGAGCTTCCTGAATGCGACGCAGATCAACGCGGCAACCGGTTATGCAGGCGATCTCCAATTCGCCGGCAACTACGGCGGAGCAAACGTAAGCTGCGGTTGCAAGACACCAGTCAAGACCTATTGGAATAACTGGGGTCCGCGCATCGGAATGACCTACGCGGCGGATTCGAAGACCGTGTTCCGCATTGGCTTCGGTCACGTCTTCTCGCAGGCTGGCGGAGTCGGCGGACGCGGCGGCAACGCTGGTGGTTCCGGACAGCTCGGCTTCAACACGACGGCGACCGGCCCTGCGGAACAAACAACAGGTGCGGCCTCGTCACCCTCGTTCTATCTGAACAACGGCGCAGCCTTCACCGCGGCTGGGCTGGCAAATACCTCGCTGTTTGGAGCCGGGTACGTCTATCCGACCGCACCGACTCTTGGGCCTGCCTCACAGCTTCTGAACACGGGCAACTACCTGAACAGCGCCGGGCAATTTGTGACGGCGGGTGCTGTGACCTACGTCGATCCGTATATCTCCGGACGCGCACCGAACTTCACGTTCTACAACTTCGGCATGCAGCGTGCAATGACCAGCAATCTCACCTTGGCGATCAATTATGTGGGCAATCAGAGCCACCACCTGATCAATGCAACCAACTCGGGCACCGGCAATCCGCGCGGCTTCTGGACCAATCAGCTTAATCCGAGGTACCTGGCTGCGTTCGGAGGTGCAACCGATACCACCGGCAAGCTTCCGCTGTTGAACGCCCCCGCGACCGCAGCTAACGTGGCCAAGGCGCAAAGCATTATGAATGGGATCAACATTCCGGTCTCCTTCCAGAATGCCGCAGCTGTCAAGACGACGGCGACGATTGCGCAGGGCCTGGTTGCCTTCCCGCAATACAGCGGTGTCTCCGATATCTGGGGCGCGAACGTAGGCAACTTCAGCTATAACTCATTGCAAGTGACGCTGCAACAGCGCTTCAGCCATGGGTTGACCTTCAACTTCAACTACACCTGGTCAAAGAACATCGGCGACGATGGCTCGTTCCGGAGCGGTTTCGATATTCCCGGTGCGGCTATCTCCGGCGGCGGACAGAACTGGCACCAGGATCGTATCGACCGTTCGACGACGCTGGTTTCGACACCGCATTCGATCCACGCTTACGGGGTCTACAAATTGCCACTCGGCAAGGGTGCATTGGGTGGTCAGAACTTCGCAACCCGGCAGTTGCTCAGCGGGTGGCAGGTTTCCAGCATCTACACCTACTCGAATGGTACGGTTGCCGCAGTCACCTATGCGGGCTGCACGACGCCGCTGCAAGGCCAGTGCATGCCAAGCCTGAATCCGGCATTCCCCGGCAATAACGCGCGCATCGGCGGAAGCTTCGGCGGCGGTCCCTCGGGTCGTACGGCCTGCAATCTTGCGGGCTTCTCCTCGGCTTGCGGTTCGGCTCTTCCGGTGAAGTACTTCGACACCAACGGCTTCGTCGCTCCGACGATCGTTTCCCCGGCCGGCGTCGCAAACATCAACCTGATCGGTAACGCTCCGCGGACTGGGGCGCTCCGTTTGCAGAATCCCGGCGCACAGAACATTGATATGTCGCTGGCTCGTGTGATCAGCCTGCCACGCGAGATGAACATGAAGCTGGAGGCATCGGCGTTGAACGTGTGGAACCACACGATCTTCTCGGCACCGAATGCGGTGTGGGGTTCGGCAACATTTGGACAGATCTCGGGCGTGTCGAACAAGCCGAGAGCATTCCAGGTGTCGGCTCACATCAACTTCTAACTGGTTAAGCAGCAACAGCAATGGCCCGCACGGGGTATCGTGCGGGCCATTGCTGTTGCTGCCGTCGGTTGTACTCCACGAGATTGCTGAGTGACCCAGCCTTGTTAAGGGCACGGCTTCAGCCGTGCCGTCAGTGTGGCAGCCTGAACCCGGCTTCAGCCGCTGAGGTACGCTTTCCGCCTGGTGCCCGGCTTAGGTCAACAAGCCCCTAGGGCTGGTTTAGGAAGGCTTCCAGCACTTCGAGATACCGCTCAGGCTCTTCGTAGGCCGGGAGGTGGCCGCTCTTCTCGAAGACGACGAATTTCGCGCCGGGGATCTGATGGGCGAGATGCCAGGCGGTCAGCGGCGCGACGTTCATATCGTAGCGGCCCGTCAGGACGAGGGTAGGAAACGTGGTGAAGCCGGCGAGCTTAGGCGTGTAATCCTGCTGTCGGGCGGACTTTGACACAGCCGCGCTCACGGCAGGTTCCGAACCCAGGTCGGGTGCACCGGCGAGGTATTTATCCCGCAGTTCGGGCGAGTAAAAGATCATGCGGAAGTGGTCGCGGATGCCCCGTTGCGCAGCCTCGGCAGGCGGCAGCTTCTTGAGGGCGGCGGCCGACTCTTCCTGGATGTCGGGAAAGACCTGGGGCAGGACGTGGACCATGTCCTTCATGGCGGCGGACGGCGAGTCGGAGAGAACCAGCTTTGCGACGTGCTCAGGGTGGGCGGCGGCGTAGGCGATCGAGAGGAAGCCGCCGTAGGAGTCGCCGACCAGCGCTACCTTGTCGAGGTGGAGCGCCGCGCGGACGGCTTCGAGGTCGGCCACCTGCGTATCCATCGACTGCGAGGCGTCGGCGGCGAGCGGCTTAGAGGCGCCCGTACCCCGCTGGTCGTAAAGCACGACGAGGCGGTGTTTGCCGACGCGCTGCCATAGGTCGTTCTGGACCATGTAGATGTGCGAGAGGCCGGGACCGCCGTTGACCGCAATGACCGGGATTGCGGCGGTGGGCTTGCCGTAGGTGAGGTAGGCGAGGTCGACGTCCGGGGTGTGAACCTTGCCCGTCGTCTGGGCATGGATCGCGGTGGCGACTAAAAGAGTTGTCAGGAGGATTCGCATGACGTCAGTTCCCCATGAATCGGGCGATATTTTCGTTAAGAAACTTCTTGTCGGCGGGGCTGGCTCCAGCGCCGGCGGGATGGCCCCACAGTGAAGGGATGGGAAGCAGTTCCACCCTGGGGATGAACTTTGCTTCATACTGGGCGTCGGCGAGGGGAAAGTAAAGGTCAGTCGCCGAGGGCATGTAGAGGACCGGCACTTTGATCGAGGCCAACGCTTTTTCCACGTCGCCGTTGAAGCCTGCGGTGTTGCCGACGTTGTTCGACTCCCACGACCGCGCCTGCAGGATGTAATTATTGGCGTCGGCATTGAAGCGCTTGCGGAAGCTGAACATGTACTGCTCAAACGTGGTGCCGGGGGCGGAGGCGGTGCGCCAAAGCTCCTTGCGCCACCACTCCTGCGAGTAAAGCCACCCCGCCCAAACCATGCCGAAGGCTTCTAGACCCTTCTGTGGCTCGTCGGTGTAGTCGCCGTTCTTCCAGGCAGGGTCGGCGGTCAACGCGGCGATCTGGCCTTCGAGCCGGACGATGCCGTGGCCGTAGGTCTTCGCCGTGCCGCTGGTTGCAACGATGCGGTCCATGTAGGTGGGATAGCTGACCGCCCATTGAAATGCCTGCTGCGCGCCCATCGAGAAACCGATCACGGCTTTCAGGTGCTGGATCTTCAGCTCTTCGGTAAGCAGTTGGTGGACCGCGTTCACGTTGTCGCGGATCGTCATCACCGGGAAGCGCGGACCGTGGAAGGGCTCCGGCGTGTTGCTGGGCGAGGAGCTGCGGCCATTGCCGAACAGCTCCGACGTCACCAGAAAGACCTTCGAGGTGTCGAGCGCACCTTCAGGATACTTTTCGGTCTTGACCAGGAAGCCGTAGCCGGTGAGGGTGGCCATGTAGTGCGAGGGCAGCAGGATGGCGTTGTCGTGCGCAGCGTTCAGCTTGCCGTAGGTTCCGTAGGTGATGCGGGCCTCGGGGAGGACGACGCCGGACTCGGTCTTGAAGTTGTGGATGACGAACTCGTGCTGCTGGGGGTCTGGTGGGGGGGCCTGGGCGACAGCTGCCGAGGATAGCGTGGCGACGAACGACCAAAGGAGCAGTGAGCGGAGAGTGATCATGGAACCTCTTGAGCGGCTAGTCTTCGATGACGCCGTAGTGGTCGGCGCGAACTTTGCCGCGGATGGATTCAGTGTAGGCCTTGGGGTCGATGGGCAGCATGGTGGCATCCCAGGCTTTGTAGTCGGCGAGCATGCGGTGGTATACGTCGGGCTGGCGTGCTTTCAGGTTGGCACGCTCGAGCGGATCGGCGACGACGTTGAAGAGGAAGTCGTTGTCGCGCAGCTTGAGGTATTTCATGTCGCCGGAGCGCATGGCCTCTTGCGCGTTGCCGTGGTAGCGCCAGTAGAGCTTGCGCAGGATTGGCGCGGCCTGCGCGGTGAGGGTTCGGATCAGGCTGATGCCGTCGAGCGGATAGGCCGGGTCGGGCTTGGCTCCGGCGGCTTCGAGCAGCGTAGCGACCCAGTCCATCGAGATGCAAACTTGGTCGGACGTACCAACGCCGATGTGGCCCGGCCAGCGCGCAATCGCCGGGATGCGCAGTCCGCCTTCAAGCAGCTCCATCTTCGAGCCGCTGAACGGCCAGACGTCCGAGAATCGTTCGCCGCCGTTGTCCGATGTGAAGACGACGATGGTGTTGTTCGCGATACCGTTCTTGTCCAGAGCATCGAGTACGCGGCCGATGGCGGTGTCCATGGCGACCACCATACGGCCGTAGGTGGCGGCATCGCCTCCGTCGTAGTCGGCCAGATTGGCGGTGACGCGGCGGGATTCGGCCTCGTCATCTGGGCCTTCCCACGGCCAGTGCGGCGCGTTGAAGTGGAGCGATATCAGGAAGGGCTGCTTCGATTTGGCGTAGCTTCCGATCGACGCGACGGCGCGGTCAGCAAGCAGCCCGGTCAGGTAGCCGTGTTCGTGGACCTTGACGTCCTGATCCCACAGGTCCTCGGTATCCCCGGCGACATCAGGGCCGGCAGATTTGTGCGTGAAGTAATCCAGCTTTCCCCCGCGAAAACCATAGAAGTGGTCGTAGCCGGACTTCAGCGGGCCGTAGTCAGGGAGCCAGCCGAGGTGCCACTTGCCGATCAGCGACGTTCCATAGCCGACCTTTTTCAGCAGAGACGGCAGGGTAGGGTGGGCGGGTGGCAAGCCAACATTGCGAGCGGGGCTGGCGAGCGGTTCTTCCAAGCCAACAGCCAATCTATATTGATATCGCCCTGTGATGAGTGCGACGCGGGTGGCCGTGCAAACCGCAGAGTTGGCGTAGGCCTGGGTGAACCGCATTCCCTGGCCGGCGAGGCGGTCGAGGTTGGGGGTCTTGTAATCGGGACGCCCGTAGCAGGAGAGGTCGGCAAAACCGAGATCGTCGGCCATGAG
>JANXWZ010000047.1 GCA_025350865.1 Rhodanobacteraceae bacterium | reverse complement strand
TTCCGATCAGGTATCGCGTTGCCTCACTGTCGGCCTGGGCAAAGCTCCCTGAGATCTTCTGGGTGACAATTTCCTGGGTTCGATCGGGATGCAGGCGGACGACCCCGCCGCGCGAATCCGCGCTCCACAGCGTGCCATCCCGTTCGGCGAGAATGCATTCGGGCCTCTGGAGCCCGCTGCCAATGTAGCTCAATTTCGCGGGATCGATGCCGAAGTCAGCGATTGGATTTGCCATGTCGAGGTGCAGTCCTCCAGAGAATGAAACGCCTTTGCGTTCGCACACGCTTGCAAACGCCCATTGCGTATTACGCAAGTTCGTTTGCAATACTACTACATGGATATTGGGGGCAAGACGGAACGCACGCTCGGGCGGGTGCAGCAGCCGGGCTAGTCTTCCCGGGTCTCCGACGGGCTCAACATGCTGCCGATATCTGCCGCAACCTTGCAGATCATCTTGGCGTATTTCTTGTAGCTCTGCTTGGGGAAGCGAGATTCCGGAGCGGAAATGCCGATCGAACCGATGATCGAGCCGTCCACCAGCCGAATCGGGGCCGCGACGCATCGAATTCCCGGGTTGTACTCTGCTTCGTCCATCGCATAGCCATTCTTCTTGATGCCTGCACACTCGACCGAAAGCGCCTTGATATTGACGATGCTGCTGGGCGTGTACTTCTGCAACGGGCCCGCGCCGAACTGGGACGTGAGATCGCGTTCATCCGCGTCCGCCAGCAGGGCTTTGCCGTGCGCGGTGCAATAGAGCGGCACCAGCTCGCCGGTCTGTCCAGCGACCGCAATGACATGGTTGGCATGGGCCGAGTCGATAAACAGGGCATTCTTGCCTTCGCGGACCGCAAGGTGTGCCGTCTCATTCAGCTCGTTGGCGATCAGCTTCAACTGCTGGTGTGCAACACGCACCAGCATCTTGCTCCAGTCATATTGATGCGAGAGTGTCCACATCGCGGGACCGAGAATGTAATCCTTGCGTCCGGTCGGGGAAGAGAGAAAACCGCGCCGTCTGAGGGTTTGCGCCAGCCGAAAAGCGCTGCTCCGGTCGATCTTCAACAATTCGGACAGCTCACCCAGCGAGATTGGCTGCTTGGAGATTGCGACTGCGTGCAGGATGGTGAGTCCGCGATCCAGGCTTTGGATGAACGGTAGTGGAGGAGCTTTCTTTGCGGGCATTCCTACGCTCTCACGCTCGAAGTTTGACTCGGATCTTCGTCCACTAAGCCTGGCTCTTACCAGCAAGCTCGGACGCAGAAATCGCCGACAACGTTTCGGGAGCGTTGTCGCGGGTCTGCGTTCACCATATCACTAAACGTCCGGCAATCCATAAGCCTAGTTCGTGCGCTGAGATGCACCTTTCCGCTCCCTGTAGGCGGTGTCGCAAGTTACGTCCTTGACGGTTGAATCCTGCGACGGTAAGATTTTCTTTTCTTGCACGATACGCAATGGCTATGTCTTAAAACGCAATGACGGATAGACGAAAATAACATCATCCCGATGTCTCGCAACCAGGGTAACAAAGAATCCGTAGACGGTAACGAGCGGTGGAGAGCCAGGGTCGATGAATTATTCCAGCTTTGAGCTGAACGATAAGGTGGCGATCGTGACTGGGGCTTCGCAGGGGATCGGTCGCGCCATTGCCCTGGGCTTCGCGCAAGCCGGGGCCCACGTTGTTCTGGCAAAACATCCCGGCCCGCGCATGGACGAGATTCTGTCGCTGAAGGCTGAGATTGAGGCCCTGGGTCGCCGGGCTATTATCGTTCCGACAGACGTCGGCGTCGTTGCGGAGGTTCAGCACTTGATGGACAGGACCGTCGCGGAATTCGGCAGGATCGACGTCCTGGTGAACAACGCGGGATGGACCGGAACGAATGACGCCCTCGACGTTACAGAGGAGGAGTTTGATAAGACCGTCACTGCGTCGTTGAAGAGCGTATTTTTCGCCTCGCAAGCCGCTGCGCGTGTGATGCTGCCGCAGGGCGGGGGGCGCATCATCCAGATCGGCTCGAACTTCGGCGTCATCGCGTTCAAGAAGCGCGCGCTGTACGCCGCAGTCAAGGCAGCCGTACACCATCTGGCCAAAGCGCTTTCCCTGGAATGGGCGGCGGGTGGTGTCCTCGTCAATGTGGTCGCGCCATGTATTACCGAAACGGAGTCAAGAAAGAATATCCTGGAGAAGCCGGGTTACAAGGAATGGGCAACACAGCAGATGATCCCGCGGGGCCGTTGGAATCAGCCCGAGGACCTGGTCGGCGCGGTGTTGTTCCTGGCTAGCCCATTTGCGGACATGATCGTCGGGCACACGCTTATGGTGGATGGCGGCTGGACAATCCACTAAAGCCTTGTCGTGATGCAGAATGCTGCGGCACGACCTATGAAACGCTGCAGGATTTATTTCGTTGGTGAAGGACACATATGAAACTAACGGGCAAAGTGGCATTGGTTACGGGCGCGGGTCAAGGCATCGGCAGAGGGATCGCGGAGGTGTTCGCTAACGAGGGTGCCGACGTCATCGTCAACGATATCTCCACCGGCGAGAAAACAGATCAGGTTGCCGCCACGATTCGCAGCCTGGGACGACGCGCCTTGGTGGTACAGGCGGATGTCTCCAAACGGGAGGATGTGGAGCGCATGTTCGAAGAGGCTCAGGAACTCGGGCCGATCGATATTCTAGTCAACAACGCCGGGGTCGAGACGATCGTGCCATTTCTGGATCTGACCGACCAGCAGTGGGAGGACGTCACCAACATCAATCTGAAGGCCGGTTGGATGTGCGCCCAGACGTTCTGCCGTCGCGCCATCCATGAGGGACGCAAAGGAGCCATCGTCAATATTGGTTCCATTCAGGCCGCCAGGGTTCTGCCTGGACGAACCCATTACGCCCCCAGCAAATTGGCGATCGAAGCGTTGACTCGGAATATCTCTGCAGAGGTCGGGCTCAACGGGATTCGGGTCAATTGCATTCATCCCGGTCTTATCGACACTCCGATGATTCGGTGGGTGCTGGAAAGCCCCGAGATTCTTCCCCAGGTCGTCGCCCAGATTTCACTCGGGTATCCAGGGAAACCGTGCGACATCGGCTACGCGGCCGCGTTCCTTGCCTCAGACGAAGCCAGATACATCACCGGCCAGTCAATTTACGTCGATGGCGGATGGGCTGGAAAGTAGAACCGGGTTCGTCCTTCCGTCGACAAAAAAGTAGCACCGTCGCGGAGGCCAGTCCGACGGCGCTTTGAGTTGCTGCATAGATCGAAGGCTATCTTGCGTAATACGCAATTGGTCTTGCGCATACAGCAAAAAAGCTGCCGCAGAGTGCGCTAAAAGTCAACCCGCGCGTAGAAGAAGCGGTGGCCATCTTCAAGGGTTGAAGCCAGCCGGGGAATCAGGCTTTCGGTTCGCTGAGGCGATCTATTTGCCTTCGCCGGGTGCCCAGAAAGGCTCGCCCGTCCTGACGAGTTGGACCGGAACCTCGGGGGTAAACTTCTTCATCCAATCGGCCATCTCCAGCATGCCCTGCTCTTCGGACACCGTGTGCCCAAGCATGATCCAGCCCTTGGGAATCCCGAGTTTTGCCGCATCCAATACGTACGCCGGGCTGTCGAACGCGCCGTCGTTTTCCTGCTGCTCTCCGCTTACGACGACGTCTACGTCCGGGCTGCTGATGTTCGGTGTAGCGTATCCGACACCGAGCTGCACCCGGCTCACCTTCGCCTTCGGATCGCCAACAACCCGCAGAGCCTTCGCTCCAAGCCGCTTTTGAAACGTCGTGGCCAGCTCGCCGAGTGTGGTTGGCGGGAGCGTGAAGTGATGCGATTGCGGCGCGGTCTCGTACCGGCTCTCAAGTCCAAGCGCACGCGCACAACCCACGTAGAGAAAGTCCGGTCGCTGGGCGTGCATGTGGTCGTGAATGCGGAACACTGCAACGTCATGCTCGCGCATAAAGTCGACCTTGAGTTTGTAGGCCGGGTCTCCGCTCACCATCGACACATCGTCGCGATCACTCCAGTACGTATCTTCATGCGGGATCATCAGGTTGCAGCCCGCCTCGACGGCCCGCCGGATGGCATCGTAGGAGCAGAACATGGTCGTCGCAATGCCTCTGACAACCGTATCTGGGCCACCGAATTTAAAGGTGTCGCGGTATGTCGTATCCCGCCACGCGACACCAAGGTTAGCCTTGACGCGTGCTATGACTTCGCCTGCAGTTAACACGCTCATGCGACGGGCCTCCAGTACGGATCGCCGGTCGTGATCCATTTGCAGGGAACCTCGGGCACGATCGAATTCAGCCACTGCGCGCAGATCGCCATTCCAGGGTCTTCCGACACTACCCTGCCGGTGAGAAGCAGCGCCTTCTTGCCTCCCAGATCAACCGTGTCGCGCACATATTCCACGGTCTCCCACTCACGCACCTCGCCTGCGAGAATGGCGTCGGCCCCGGGCAGCGATTTGATGGAGACCTGGATCGGCGTCGACCCGGGCAGCAGAGCAATCTTGCGCACCTGAAGCTTCGGATCACCGATAACCCGCAGTCCGCCCCGAATCTTCATCGACTTGCCGACGTGTGTGGTGAGGGCGGCCAGAGTCATGCCCGGGATGGTGATCAACGTGGGATTTTGCGGGTCGAAAAATTTTACCCATCCCAGCTGCTGCGCCAGTCCCTGTGCAAACGGATCGGGCGAACGGAGGCGCCAATGATCGCTGAATCGCCACACGACCAGATTATGCTTCCTGATGAATTCAGCTTTGCTCTGGAAGACCGGATCAGAAGCCAGCGGCGTCTCCGCTTTACTAAAGAACGTCGGCTCGCAAGTGATGATCAGGTTGGCTCCGATCTTCGCCGCCGCCTCTAACACTTCCAACGAGGCAAGCGACGAGGTTACGATTCCAGTCACACGGGTCTGCGGATCCCCGGCCTTGAACTTGTCGACAGCCTCCGGTTTCCAGTCAACGCCGACGCTCTTCCTGATGCGGTCGATCACTTCCTGCGCATTGATTGCGCCGGCTGTGTCGCCCGCCATCAACGCCCGCGGCGCAATGGCAATGCCGGTGGCAGTCATTGCGACAAACCTGCGTCGAGAGATCTGCTGCATTAGCTCCTGCCTTTCGTAGCGCCCCGAGATTGAGTTAGTGCTTCGCGTCGCTCGCCGGCAGGGCAAACGCGATGTAACCCTTTGACACTGTCTTCGGCAATGCCCCGCCCGGCGGCAGGTAAGCATTCTCAGGATATATGGATGCTCCTCCGCTGACCGGAACCAGGATGTACTCCCGTCCCTTGACTTCATACACGGCAGGCACACCTTGCGATCCGTTTGGCAGCTCTTTGCTGAAGACGAGCTTCCCGGTCGCCGTGTCGACCCCGTAGAGCTTTGAGTCGTTGCCAGCGTACAGAATCAGTCCACCGCCCGTAACCACCAGCCCGCTCTTCGGGTAGGTGTTGCCACGCAGGGTGTCACTGGGTCCCGCCTGCGGGAGATCGCCATACGGCGTCTGCCACTTGATCTTTCCGGTGTTCAAGTCGTAGGCCGTGATCGTGGTCCACGGCGGTTTGACCACGTAGACCTCGTTCCCGTAGCCAGTCTTGTAGCGAGACGGAGGTCCTTCAACATCGTCCGGGTACGCCGGTTCCGTCAGGAGCCTTGCCATCGATTGCGCCGCGGCTGAGGCGGCCGTGCCCGGCGGAGCGAGGTCGGGGTGCTTCAGGAACGCAATCAGCTCTGTCATGGACTGCGTCGGTATGGATGGGAATGCGGGCATGGTGGCTCGGCCATGGGTGATGACGTTCTGGGTTCCGTCGGCGCCAAGCCGGCTGAAAACCGTACCCAGTGCCGGACCACGATCTCCCTTCAAGTCCGCCCCGTGACATAGCTGGCAGGTCTGCTCGTACACGGCGCGCCCCATCTGCTCCGGCGTTGGCGCACCGGCAAGAACGGGTGGTGCAGCACTTTTTGGGCGGCTAGGAATCAATCCGCCTGCGTTCGCGGCCGTCGATTCCCCCGCCGGCACCAGCTTCACGATCGAAGGCATGTTCTTGCCGACGACATACACCGTGCCGTTCGTCGGATCCGCCGCAGTACTGAAGAACAGCGCTCCGCCGTTGACGCTCGGCATGTTGATCGTGTCGACGCCGACCGCTGGCGGCGTGTAGAAACCGGTCCTCGCCTTCGTCAGCCGGTCTTTCCACCAAGCCACTTCATCCGGCTTCATGAAGCCTTCGTACATGTCGTTGACGGTCATGCCCTGGCGCGTAAACGGCGGCACCACAGTTGGAAATGGCTGCGTCTTGGCGGTCACTTCGCCTGGTACGTCACTCTGCGGAACGGGGCGCTCTTCAATTGGCCAAAGCGGCTTGCCCGTAACCCGATCGAAGACATACAGAAAACCATTCTTCGAGGCGAGAGCCACTGCATCCACCATCTTGCCGTCATGCTTCACCGTCACCAGCTGAGGCGCGGCATCCGGATCGTAGTCCCATATATCGTGGTGCACGGTTTGAAAGTGCCAAAGTCGCTTGCCAGTGTGGGCATCCAGCGCGAGAATGCAATCGGCATACAGGTTATCTCCCTTGCGATCCCCGCCGTAGAGCTCGTACTTCGCCGACGCCACCGGGAAATAGGCGATACCGCGTTTCTCGTCAACAGTGATTTCCCCCCAGACGTCGACGCCGCCCATGTATTTGTAAGCATCCTTGGGCCAGGTGTCGTAACCGAACTCGCCAGGATGCGGAATGGTGTGGAACACCCACAACAGCTTTCCGGTCACTACGTCAATGGCTCGGATATCTCCGGGCGGGGCCAGATATCCTTCTCCCGTCGCACTGCCCAGGATCAAGATATTCTCGAATGTTCGGCCGGGAGTGCGGGACGTCAACGGTCGAGTCGCCCTCTCCAGACCAATTTTCATGTCCAGCTTGCCATGATCGGCGAAGGAATCCACCAGTTGACCCGTCCGTGCGTCGACGGCCTGCAAAAAGCCTCCCGACGCCACCAGCAGGCGGCGATCCTTGCGGTCCTTGCTCTCCCAGTAGTTCGCGCCGCGCATACCCGTTATCCCCGCAAAACGCGACGGTGCGGCTCCGGGTGTGACAAACGGATGAACCCACAGTTCTTTGCCCGTCGCCCCATCCACCGCCACAAGCGAACCCTGATGAGCGGCGATGTAGGCGACATCATCCACCACGATCGGGCTAAAGGTATAGGTCACGTCATCCCCGGTCGGGTAACTCCATGCGACATCGAGTTTGCTCACGTTGCCAGCGTTGATCTGCTGCAATGCCGAATAGTGAGAACTGTCAGGCCCGCCGAGATAGTCCTGCCATGTCTTGTGGCTTTGTTGTGCGGCTCCCACCTGCCCGCCGAGCAGCGCAAGGGTGCCGACAACCAGAGCCAGCATCACTTTGCTCATGAAACGATTCGGCGTCGTTACCCGCAAACGATCAATGCAGCTCTCGGGTGAAAGCTCACTCGGTGTGGCGGTGGCTCTCAGCGATGCTTGGGTATATTCCATCTGTTGTAATTCCTTCTCTTCGGAGAGTCGCCTTCGCTTGACGATCGCAAGTCGGCAAGTGTAAGTTTCATTGGGAATAATGCAGTAGTATATGCACGATACGCAATACAAAATATTCCTGCGGGTGAAAATCGAATGCGCCACACACCATACCTGACCTTGACTTTGCTGGTAGCTGCGGGAACGATGTCGAGCCCTGCGATGGCGCAATCATTTGTTCCCGATGTCACGTTTTCGAGCTCCAGCCTGGCCGGTTGGCACACGGTCGGAAATGCGGAGTGGCATGCGGAAAATGGCGAGATCGTTGGCAAACCAACGTCCGCCGGGGGCGGCTGGCTGGTTTCGGATAAGTCCTGGCAGGACGTCGCCGTGTATACGAACTACCGCTGCTCGAGCGGTTGTCAGACCGGCGTCCTCTTCCGTGGCACCAAGGGCGAAGCAGGCATGAAGGGCACCTTTGTCGATTTGGCCGACCCCCAGATTCAGACCTACACGGTGACGCTGGCTGCTGATGGCTCGATGAGTGCGCGCGACAAGACACGGGTCGGCGGCGGCCTGGTGCGGTTCACCCCTCCGCCAAATCCCAACGCACAGACTCCAGCCTTCCGCCCGCAGCCCCCCGCCGTTGACCTACCGTTCAAGCTGCCGGATGCAAGTCTCAGGGCCGGCGATTGGAATACCGCTGAGATGTTCATGGACGCAAACGTCGTCCGGTCGTTCCTGAACGACGGTCGAGAGCATGGCGCAGTGAGCGAGCAGACCTATGGGCCATTCGCGCTGTATGTAGGCGGAACCGGGGAAGTTCGCTTCAAGAATCTTAAGTACAAGGACCTCTCCCGGAAGTTTCGCGAACCGAACAAGACTTCACCCAACTTTCGGAAGCAAACCCTGACTGAGTTCTTTTACTCGTTCTCCATTGCCGCGGCCGACTTCAACAAGGACGGCGTCATGGATGTCGTCAGTGGCCCATTCATCTACTACGGCCCGGACTACACCCACAGCGAGGAAATCTATCCGGCCGAAGGGTTCAATCAGACCTCCGGTTTTGCCGGCGATGCCTGGATCCAGAGTGCAGAGGACTTCACCGGCGATGGCTGGCCCGACATCATTTCGACCAACTACGGCAGCCTTGGCGTCACGCTGTATGTGAACCCGGGAGCAGACCAGCACCGGCGCTGGGAAAAGTTCCAGGTCGTGAAAGAAGTTCAGAGCGAGGTCGCGGTGTTGCGCGATGTCGACGGAGACGGAAAGCCTGAAATTGTTTACATGGGTGGTGGGCAGGTGCGTTATGCCAAGCCTGATCCGGCAAATCCAACCGGCCCATGGCTCATCACGAACGTGTCAGAGAAGGGCTTCGGTACCGCACATGGCATCGGCGTCGGAGACATTAACGGCGATGGCCGCATGGACATAGTGACCGCCTACGGCTGGTGGGAAGGGCCGAAGATTCCAGCGACCGATGCCTGGAAGTATCACCCTGAGACATTTGCACGCTACGGTCATGGCATCATGGGCGGCGCCACAATGGGCATTTACGACGTCAACGGGGATGGTCTGCCCGACGTAGTAACCGCCCTGAATGCGCATGGCTGGGGCCTTGCCTGGTTCGAACAGAAACGCGACGGGAAGGGCGGCATCAGCTTCGTCAAGCACATGATCGCCGACGATCTGACCACGCAAGCCACCAATGCCGGAGGAGTCGTCTTCAGCGAGCCGCATGCAGCCGGCTTCGGGGATGTGAACGGCGATGGTATCCCGGACTTTATCGTCGGCAAACGCTATCTGTCGCACGTCAATACGTTCCTCGATCCCGACCCGTTCGGACAGCCAGTCCTGTACGCGTACAAGGCGGTGCGCGACCCCAAAGCGCCCGGCGGTGCGCGCTTCGTACCGGAACTGATCGACAACGAATCTGGTGCAGGCTCGGATATTCTGGCCACCGACCTCAATCACGACGGTGCGGTAGACATCGTCACTGCGACGCGCTTTGGAACATTCATCTTCTGGGGTAAGCCTGGGGCAAAGGGCGTATCCAACAAGCACACCCCTTAGACACTCGGCTCATATCAGATCGCGGGGATGGGCAGGGTTCCCTGGGACACCGGTTGATCGGCGCACGGTCAACTTCGTCTTAACTTCCAGCCGGCCCGGTTTCTTTTTGGTACCGCCTTCAAGATTGAAGCGGATAGCCTCGAATGCCGCGTGCGCCAGTTCCTGACACGACATGCGGACCGTCGTGAGCGGGGGAATCGTAAAACGAGCGATATGGATGTCGTCAAAGCCGATGACGGAAATGTCTTCGGGTACGCGCAGCCTGGCTTCAGCCGCCATGTGCATCACGCCGATCGCAGTCATATCGTTGGAACACATTACCGCCGTCGGCAAGACCTTGCTACGGAGCAGCGAACGCATCCCAGCCATTCCGCCTTCCAGGGTATGGTCCCCCTGGATAGTGTAAGACTTTGGGATTTTAATCTTTGATGTCTTGAGCGCCTCAAGGAAGGCGTCTTTGCGGGCTTCCGCCGAATGGAGTCCTTCCGGACCGGCGATGTAGGCGATCCTCTGGTGACCGAGCGCGACCAGGTGGAGCACAGCCTCGCTGATGCCGGCACGATAATCCACTTTAATGGCGCTCATGGCGCGCCCTTTGGGGGCAACGTCGATAAAGACCAGAGGAATATTCTGGGCCGCCAATCGGTCCAGCAATGGTTCCTCAATGCCGAAGGTCATCACCGCAACGCCTTCAACCTTTCGCTGCAGGATGCGGTCGATACAAATTTCCATCCGCCGGCTGTCATACGCCGTCGAACCGATGAGAATCTCGTAATTCGAGTTGATCGCTTCCTCTTCGAAGCTCTGAATGAGTTCCGGAAAGAAAGGATTCGTGATGTCCGAGATGATGATGCCGATCAAACGACTGCGGCCAGATACGAGCGCGCGGGCCTGCGTGTTCGGGATATACCCCAGATGCTTCACAGCCTTCCAGACGCGGGCTGCGTACTCATCATTTACAGTCAGAATCCCGTTGATGGTGCGAGACACGGTGGCAATCGAAACGTTGGCGAGTTTCGCAACGGCACGCATATCTACCGGTTGGTTAGGTGTACTTTTGTCCCTCGAGCTTCGACTGACCATGTAGGGGCATTTTAGAGCCTTTTTCCGTAACAGGTAAAACCACCAGCCCGGTTCAGGATTTCCGGGACGACCGCGCGCGGGTTCCATTCACTTCGAATCGGTGCCAACCGCCGCAACCGGCCGGATGCCGTTCGGCTTGAATTCGCCGCCATGGACGAGTTCGTTCAGCACCTCTCTCGTCCGCGCTGGACAGCTTCGACCCTTTTGTGGTGTCAGGTTGTCATGCTCAGATTCGATCATCGGTAAAGGTTCTGTGGGCGTAGATATCTGATTGAGCGCAGTCCACACACCCGCTGGCGGCGAGATGGTATCGATAAAACCCATACCTGCAAGCACTGGAGCCTTGATGCGGGAGGCAAAGTTGACGGTGTCGAAGTAAAGCGAGGTCTTCATGACGGCGGCGTCCTTGGAATTCCAGTTGGGATAGCCCGCTTTTCGACCGTGCAAATCACCGTTGGCATCCGCGCCTGCCGCAACGCAGGTCAGCACGGCAGTGATCTTCTCCGGTCGTAGTCCAGCCAGAACAAGGCTCTGCTGGCCGCCCATGCTTCCGCCCATCAGGACGAGCGTCTTACCGTCCCAGTCCGGTCGTGTCAGGAGATAATCGAGGGCGCGCGAATCCCGCAGATACATATCGAGAAAATAAGATTTCTCACGATCGGTATTGCCAAGCTCCGCATAATTTCGAGGCACATTGCCGGACGGTTCGGCGGGCGACTTGTCGTGCGAGTCTACATTGATCACCAGCCACCCTTCCGCCGCCCGCTGTGCATCCGCATGGGCGTTCAACGCGTACACCCCTGCGTACTGGAGCTGGATTACCGCAGGAAACTTCCCGTCGTGGTCCGGCCTCGCAAGATAGCCGTGTGCCTTCGATCCCAGCGCATCCAGGGTGAATACGCTAAGCTTCACCCCGGCAACATCAGTCTCAATGGGCGTGAGTTCTGCGTTGATAGGGATCTTAGCTTGTTCGCTCAGCTTGGCCGCCCAGAAGGCGTCGAAATCTGTGGGCCGAGGGGTCGAAGGCGCAAGCTTTGTTGGAGACACTGCCGCCCCGACAGCATAAAGTCCGTTATTGCGACCAGTATTTCCCCCCACAAATGCCGTCGCGGATTGGGTGTCCAGCGAGGCGTACGGTTCGACCGCGACGTAGATCATCTCCGGTTGGTCCGTCGTCACTTCGATCGCATCCTTGCCGGAAGAAAGATCGAGCTTTCCTTCCTTCAGGGGCACGGCGTTGTTCCGGCGAATCGTCCACTTGTACAAATACTTTGGCGCTACGGGACCCGGAGTTACCACCCAACCGACCTTCTCACCCACATCGTAGATACCGGTTGAGTGATAGGGAGCGAAGCTAAGCTGTTGCTCAATCGGTTCGCGCTGCGCGATCGCGGCTGTCGAAGAGCTGATCAATAATGTCGAAGACAACAACCGCGAGGTCCATAACTTCATAGTGTCACCATGACCGCGTTCAGAATAACAAGGGATGGCTGAGGCTACCCTGTCTGGCTTCGCCATCAAGCATACTCCTCAGAAATACGTCCTCATCGTTCAGAACGCATGTGCGGGTTAAGAATGAAATTCCAATATTGAAATTGTGATTTTGAATCGTGTGATCCTGGTAGGCGGCTGATCCTCGACTGCCAAACGTCTTAAGGATGCGGTATAAAGGCGATACAAAACCGTCACTCTTCCCTGGAGCACCCCAACTGATGTTTCAACTTCGCTGGATGCTGGTGCTTGTCGCGACAACAGCTTTGCCCATGACTGCCCAATCAGTCTTCCCCGCACGACCAATGGATCGCCTTGCCGTTTACCTGGAGCGGGGTAGCTTTGGTGCAGTCGCGGATGGTTTCGCAGACGATACGGCGGCAGTCCAGGCCGCGATCGATCACGTGGAAGAGACCACCGGCGCAGGTATTGTGTTTGTCGCCGAAGGCAGGTACCGGGTGAGCCGGACAATCCACCTTTGGTCCGGGATACGGCTCGTCGGCTTTGGTGCACATCGACCGGCATTTGTTCTCGGAGCCAAGACTCCCGGATACCAGGAGGGGCACGAGTTCCTCGGCACGGGCCGCTACATGCTGCAGTTTGCTTCTCGGCGTCCAGCCGCAGGCGCGCCTGTAGTCGATGCCAACGAGTTTACGTTCTACAGCGGCATCAGCAATGTTGACTTCGAGATCGGCGACGGCAATCCGGCCGCGATTGCCATCCGGTTTCACGTAGCCCAGCACTCCTTCCTCCAGCACATGCGATTTCAGGTGGGCGGAGGCCGTGCCGCGCTTGAGGATGTCGGCAATGGTGCGAACGACCTTCAAATCGAAGGCGGCGAGTATGGCATCGTCTCCGTTCGAACATCGCCGGCATGGCAGTTTCTGCTGATGGATTCAACCCTGACCGGCCAGCGACGCGCAGCGATCCATAGTCAGGAAGTCGGCATGACGCTGGTCCGCGACCGAATCGCAAAGACTCCGATAGCGGTGGAAATTACACCGGGGATGACGGAGGAACTGTACGCTCGCGACCTGGTGCTGGAAGACATCGGCCAATCCGCAATTGTGCTTGGCGACGCGCAGAAAGCACACAACGAGCTCACACTCGACCACGTGATCTGCAGAAACGTTCCGCAGATGGTGAAGGGTCAGCCCGGTTCGGATGCGATGTTCAACATAAAGGGGAACGAACGCCCATACGTGGAAGAGCACCTGACAATCGGCATCACCATCGGCCCCGATGGTCGCGAACGTGGCGTTGAAGTTCACCATCGGGAGATCGCGACTGCCGGTAAGGTTGTGGCCTCGGACATTCCGTCACTCCCACCGATGCAGGATTGGGTCAACGTCCATACGGTCGGCGTAAAGGGCGACGGATCCGACGACACGGCCGCCCTACAGGCTGCCATCAATGTTCATCGGACGCTCTACCTGCCCAGCGGCACTTATCGGGTGAAGGGTACGCTGCGGCTGCGCCCGGATAGCGTTCTGATCGGCTTCAACCCCGCCACGACCTTGATCACTGTCAGCGACGAGTCGACCATGTTCATCGGCGAGGGAGAGGCGGTGCCCGTGATGGAAAGCGCAAAGGGCGGCTCACCCGTACTGGTCGGCTTCGCAATCGGCACATCCACGCTCGATCATCGTGCGGCGGGTTTGGTGTGGCGAGCGGGTCCGCAGTCCATGGTCGACGACGTGAACTTTACGCGAGGGCCGGGCCGCAGACACCCGCTCCTCAGCCCTAACCTGCCCGGGCCGCCTCCTGGTCCACCGGGGCCTCCTCCTCTCGGTCCACCATCCGCCGAAACACAATACCCGAGTCTGTGGGTGAAGGATGGCGGCGGTGGCATCTTCCGCGGCATCTGGACCGCGAATACCATGGCTAACGCTGGGCTGTTGGTCGAGAACACCCCTACGCCAAGCATCGTTTACCAGATGTCCTGCGAGCACCACATGCACCACGAGACGCAGTTCCACAACGCCTCGAACTGGATCGTGTATGCGCTGCAAACTGAAGAAGAAAATCCTGCAGGTGCCGATTCGTTTTCAGTGGAGCTGAAAGACGCGCATCACATGCTGTTCGCCAATCTCTTTGCCTATCGGGTCTCACGCAACGTGCTGCCGAAACTAAATGCCGTGGAAGTCGCGGATTCGACCGACATTGAATTCCAGAATGTGCACGACTTCAGCATGACGCGACTCGCCTTCGACAACAGCATCGCGGACCAGACCAGCGGCGTCCAAGTGAGGACCCATGACTTCACGATCTTCACCATCGGTGCCGATCTCAAGGCGGCATCTCCCTTGCCGCTGCCGTCGGGAATCTTCGCGCCCTCAGCCACGCTAGAGCGGCTGGCAACCGGTTTCAGCGACATCGCGGGCCTCGCTGCGGACGAAGCGGGGCATCTCGTCTTCACCGACGCCGCCGTGCACCGAATCTATCGCTGGAACGCGGATACCAACAAGGCTGAGCTCTTGACCGAAGCGGTCCGCACGCCGATGGCAGCTGGGTTCACCGAGAACGGATCGCTGCTGGCGCTCGATTATAGCAAGGCAGTTTTTGCGGTCGATACAAAGTCCGGAGATGCCCGCAAGATCGAGCCCGCAAGCTCGCCCGTCGACGCGACGAGCCTCCTGCTGCCGGTCGGCTTCCACAACAGTATGGAAACCCTTGTGCGGCAGATGGAGCACAGGGGCGTGGTCTACGCACCCCGCAGCAACATGGCGATCGTGGCGGATGTAAAGGATGAACCGCGGAGCTTCCTCTACGCACCCGGCACTGCCACGGCGATCATGACCGGCGGAAACTGGCAGCCCATGCTCCAGGCATCCCAATGGCGGCTCTTCCACGTCGGCGATCAGCACTACGCAGCGAGCGAAGAGGATGACGTCGTGTATCGCCTGAAGCTCGACAGCCTACAACATGTGACGCCGACGAAATTTGCGGCGCGCGGCGGGTCGTCAGTCGTCACGGATGGCACTGGAAATGTGTACGTGGCCGAGGGCCAACTCTACATTTTTGACGCGACTGGCAAACAGATCGGAGTGGTGGAGATTCCCGAGCGACCGCAAAGCCTTGCGTTCGGCGGTGTGGATGGGAAAACTCTCTTCATCGGGGCACGCGGTTCGATCTTCGCTATCCACACCGCCGCCGCTGGGCGTTAGAACTTTTCTCTCAAAGGTGTTGTCGGCTTCTCTTTTTAGCCTTTATCTTGATTCGCTCTTTACAACCGGGAATTGATAAACAGTGATGGTGCCGGCGGCCACATCGATTCCGTGCGATGGCGCTTCCTTCGTGGTCTCCCGAAGTTGCACCTGCGGCTCCTGACCTACGCGATTAGCCGCATCCAGGCTTCCTGCAGCCATCTGCCATTGCTTGCCCGAGCCCGTCACCCGCATGCCTGGAACAGCTACATCCAGCATCTGTGCCGAGTCCGTGGCATTCACCACCGCGAGATTCAGGAATTTACCATCCGGTGTAAGGGTCGCCACCACATCCAGCGGGTACGTCGGGCTGCCCGAGTTGGTAATCGGTTGGTCGGCGCCTGGCGGATACTTTGGTGCCGGCTGAGGGCTGTTCCCGGTGATCGCAACAGGAATCGATCCCGGAAAGTGATCGCCGTATAGCTTGAAAACCAAGCCGGTCGTGTTCAGAGTCGCAGCGGTCGACGTGTAGTCGATCAGCGCCGATCCAGTCGTGTGAGCGGCCATCGTCACAAAGTCCGTATGCCGCATCATCTCGTTGAAGACCATGCCGTACGCGAGCGCCAGTTTCAGGTTCACGCCACGCGTACCTCCGCCGATCTGGTAGGAATACTCGTCGAACGAGAGGAAGATGTTCTTGGTGACCATCACCGGAAACCGCTGCTGGTACCCCTGCCACTCCTCGGCCTTCATGTGGACGATATTGGCCGGGTACCGTGCCCACTCCTGCAGCGTCTGGTCGACCTTGACGTACCCCTGATCGTTCGACGTATCACCCACAAGCTTCTTGGCCACTTCGACGTCGAAGTGATGACCGCCCTGCGCATACCAATGCTCGGCAATACCGTCGAAATTGCCCCAGCTCCGCGCCAGAAAGCTTCCGGTCCAGTCAGCTTCGGTCCCGAAGAGCGGTTTGATGTTGCCCGCGTTTTTCGTTCGCAGCTCACCCCGCAGCGTATCGTCCTGCAACATCCGTCCAGAAGCAATCAAAATGATGGAGGGATCAACCTCGCGCATCGCCTTTGCGAATTCATTGTGCTTCAGCATGTAGTAGTTCGTGTCGGTGCGGCCCAGCTGCCAAGGTCCCCACGGCTCGTTGCCGATGTTCCAGAACTTCACATGATAAGGCTGCGGATGGCCGTTCCTGGCGCGCTTTGCTCCCATCGGAGTGCTGATCGCGCCGTTCATGTATTCGACCTCTTCCGCCGCCGAGTGCGAGTCTCCAAAGCCGGCATTGACGCTGATGTAAGGGTCCACGTTGAGCAGCTTGCAGAGCGTCATAAACTCGTCCAGCCCAAGATCGTTGGGCTGCATGGCGTTCCACGCATGGTCCATTTCCGGTGGACGCTTATCCGGATCGCCAACGACGTGGTACCAGATCAGGTTGGAGGTGTAGTTTCCGCCATACCGCCAGAAACCCATATTCACCTGGCGCAGCGCAGCGATCGAGTCGGACCGGAAGCCGCTCAGGTTATCGGAGGGCATCAGCGAGACAGTGCCGATGTGGAAGTCGCCCTTACCCGTACCCGTAATCTCTAATGCACCAGTGCTGGAGGCAGCCTGAGCCGTGAAGTTGATAGGAATGGTGTGGTACGTCGACAGCCCCGCGTTGATCGGCACGGTCTGACGGTCTGACTCTCCCGCACCCCATACCAGCGTGACTTTCACCTGCGCGCGCGGCGTGCCATTGATCACGATCCGGCCCGTGTACTTCTTGCCCTTCACCAGCGCAAATCCCGACTGGCGTATGCCGTGCGGCGTCGAAGGGTCCAGCGTGATCCGCGGGCTCTGGTCCCCGACGAACGGTTTGGTCGTGTCCATCGAGACCACGTCGTCCCCTCCGATCGGCCGCCAGATACGCGGGGTCGCATCGCGGAAGCCGCCCGGCGCTGTAGTCGCCGAGACCGACTCCTTCGAGGTGATGGGGTAGTAAAACTTGCGGTCATCGATCAGCTCAGCCCACAGACTACGCGACAGGCTGTTGCGGATGTGTTCGGTGAACATACCGTACTGATACTTCGACACGGGCGGAGCTGTCTGCGTCGTGTCCACGGTCATCGCCAGCCGGCTGGGAATCTGCTGCGAAGTGGCGACGGCGGACATGCTCAGGCAAATCGCCAAGATCGGTAATCTCATCGTCTGGTTATCCTTCTACTCCGACGTTCCTCGCACTCACTGTGCCTTCGGCGAGAACTTGTTGGGGGCTCCCGGCGTCGGAACATTATCGGAAACTTGCGCACCGCTGGCGTGCGCGTGGGTTAACGCGGTCGCCAGAGTGATGCCAGTTCCGGCCACCGAAGTTCCGACAGGATGCGCAAACTTCAGTGGTGCCGACACCATGACCGCAGCCACGCCTCGCCGCGGAGGAGCGACCACCGTGGCGGTCTCAGCAGACGCGCCGCTACCGATGGTGATGGCTTGTCCGGGGATGAAGCCGAATGCGCTGGCGACTGGAATCACAGTCGCGCCCTCGCTGGTAACCGTTGCGACCGTCGTCGCTCCTGCCGTCCCAACGCTGGAGATGACGGCAGTTTCCATCTGAGGACCGGAATCGATCATGACGGTCTGGCCCGCACTAAAGCCGCTCACGCTGGCGACCTTGATGTTGGTGCCGCCGATAGCCGAGGCGAACGATAGCGTTGAGGCCGCCTGCGTGCGGAAGTCGGTGCAGTTGCTATCCGTGTCAGTTCCATCGGGGAAACGGCCCGCGCTTGCATTGATCATCGGCGGAGCCGTCGCGGTGGGCGGCCCGAAGACCAGGCTTGCAGTCGGCGGAGGCACGCGACATCCGCCCTCTCCCCCTCCGGACTTCGCCTGATATCCCTTGGCTGCCCATGGGTCAACGAGCAGCCCGTAGTTCAGACTGTCGACCACCAACCCAGTTGCATCACGCAGCATCATCGTTCCCGCACTGGGGGAGAGAGCCGGTCCTCCGAACCGCTGGTTGGGAGTCGGCGCCCCTTGATAACCCGCTGTCGTCACCGCCGCATCATGCACGACCGCGTCGATCCCATGAGCCATCGTCAAAGGGCTATCCAGCGTAATTCCTGTGCCGAGAGGCTGGACCGGTTCATTGCTCGAATGAGCAAAGGCAGTCGCCGGCGAAAACGTAATCCCGGTTCCCCGGTCGCCGAAGGGCAGGTTCGCCGTATGCATGAACTTCAGCGGAGCAGCGAGATCCAGCCCAGTGCCCGGATCGACCACATCCTCGCCGCTTGCATGTGCTGAGGCGATGGCTGGTGTGAATGCGATGCTCGCCGGTGCCTGTGCCAGGGGATTGATCTGCGGAGTTGGCGTGTTCACGGCCGTGACGGTGACCGCACTGAGATTCGCAGGGGTTCCGATAAGAATCTTGTCGCCAGCCACGATGCCGTTCACATTCCGGACCTTGACGCTGGTCGCTCCGCTGGCCACATTCGCGGTCAAGCCCGTTCGAATCGATGGCGTACCCACCTTCATCACCGTAACGGTCTCGATGCCGTGGCCAAGGCTGTCAATGTCCAGCCTGATCTTGTCGCCCACCGAGATATTGGCGACCGACGTCACCTTAATGTTGGTTGAGCCGGCAGGTGCGTCCGTTCCCAGGAAGGCTTGCGTGCCCGCTTTGCCAACCGCCGTAACTGTCGCCACCTCGTACTGCTCCATGTCTCTGGCGACAGCAGGATAGGTAGCTCCATGCCCGAGAGCGATCTTTTCGCCAACCGCAACGCCAGCCACGCTGGTCACCGGCACATTGGTCGAGCCGACGGGAATCGTAATCACCGGCCCTTCGGGCACAGGCTGCCAAAGCGTCGTGCTCGCTCCGGCCGCCGTCCCAATGGCAGCGATCTTGCGTGTCTCCAACTTCGAACCGCTGTCGATGCTGACCGAATCGCCGACGTTCATGCCGGTCGTGCTCCTCACGGCAATCATCGAGTCATGCGCCTTGGCAGGAGCCGACAACGCCGAGTTCGAAAGCCCGAGCAGATAAAACCCACCCGCCGCCAGTTTGCTGCCGACCGGAATCTTGACGGAGGAGAAGATGGCCTGTTGGGTCTGGTGTTCGGTAATACTCCAGTTCGACAGATCGATATCTTTCGAACCCGCGTTGTACAGCTCGATAAAGGAATTCGTGCCACTCACGCGGAACTCGTTGATCTTGATCGGGCTGACGTTCCTCACTTTTTCAGCGATCTTCTCAGATCGCTTGCCGCCACCTGCGTTGGTCCATGACGCATTGCCGATCAAATCTCCGTTGAAAGCCGCCGCGCCCGACGTCACCTTGAAGGTCGCGCTGGCGCTCGAACCCGGTGCGACTGGCCCAGCGATGGTCCTCTCGGTGCCGCTAGTCCCGGAGACGACGGAAGTCCACTGCTTGCTCGGAACGGAGACGCTCAAGTTGACGTCCGTCGCTGGCGCATCAGTCGTATTTGTAAA
This sequence comes from Rhodanobacteraceae bacterium, assembly GCA_025350865.1. Lineage (GTDB taxonomy): Bacteria > Acidobacteriota > Terriglobia > Terriglobales > Acidobacteriaceae > Edaphobacter. Next base: position 1,115 of record JANXWZ010000047.1, on the reverse strand, counting down.
CGTCACGACCACTTCCTGCGAACTCCCCGGCGGGAATGTCTGGATGCCCGGTGGAGTGTCGATTGCCGAAGCCGGCGCAAGGCTCACTGGCTGCACGGCGTATCGAGTCTCCACCACATTGGCCTGAATCATCTGGTCCGTCGCGTCGGTCGGAAATGTGTTGGCCGCGGTCATCGCGCCTTCATAAAAGGTGCCCTGCGAGCCGACACTATTGTCGCCGCCATTTCCCAGCAGGATCGCCCCCTGCTTGCGCATCGGGTCGTAGGTGGGGTCGATACGCGGTCCGTCGTACATCACCTGCAATGTTCCACGCTGCGAATCGCCTCCCATCGAGGTCCAGTGGTGCGGCTCGCCCTTCGCCATCGCAGTGACAAAACGCCACTCGATGTTCGGCAGGTTGGCGCACAGCTTCGACCCGTCCGCATTCACGCAGCCCACCAGGTTGTTTTCCTGGTCCGTCATCACCCACGGGCCGGGCGGGTTGCCGTGGTACCACGGTGTGGTATCGCCGAAGTAGGTCGTCTCCATGGTGCCATTGCCGTCGTCGCGACTGTCAATCTCGGCGTTGCCATAGTCAAAGCAGCATCCGGAGTTGAAGTGCCTGCCGTTGATGACCCAATACTGGCCTTCTGCCTGGTCGTCGACCGCAGTACCCTTGGCGTCGTTTTGACGCAGCCCCATGCCGGGCTCGATAAAGACTCCGTAAACCTTGTGGCCCATGATGCTGATCGGCGCCATGTCCGCAATCGGAAGATTGTTGAAGCCGCCCATCGCCGGCCCGGCGAAACCGCCACGCGGCGCCTGGATCAGGTCGTTGTGCTTTGGCGATTGATCGTAGATCTTGCTGATAAAACAGTACGTCCCGGCGCAGAAGGCATCCTGCGCGGCGGCGTTCGCGTATCCACCCGCATCCGAGCCCGTAGGCTGGACAACGCCGATATCCAGCGTCTTGCCGTCCGACTGACGCAGCACCTGGTACAGGGGGCCGTTATACGCAGCGTAGAGCGCACGTGTGGTGCTGTGCGCCGCTGCACACGGGTCTCCGGCTGCGGCGTAGATGTCACACGGACCCTTCGGCCTTGACGGGGCAGCATTGCGCCCAGTTGGCTGTGCCA
>JANXWZ010000241.1 GCA_025350865.1 Rhodanobacteraceae bacterium | reverse complement strand
ACCGAAGAACTAGTCGCCCAGATCTGGAGCGAGGTCCTCAAAGTCGACCGCATCTCCACCGACGAAAACTTCTTCGACCTCGGTGGACACTCCCTCCTCGCGACGCAGGTCATCTCGCGCATCCGTCGCGTCCTCGAAGTGGACCTGCCGCTCCGCACGATGTTCGACACCCCCACCGTCACCCGCATCGCCGAGCGCATCGAAGCATCCCGTCTGCCTGGCGGCGAAGAGTCCGCTCCGCAAATCACGCGCGTCGAGCGCGACGGCCCGCTGCCCCTCTCGTTCGCCCAGCAACGCCTCTGGATCCTCGACCAGATGGAACCCAACAATCCCATGTACAACATTCCACGCACCCTCCGGCTCCGTGGAAAGCTGGACGTGGACGCCCTGACCAAAAGCCTGAACGAAATCATCCGCCGTCATGAGCCGCTCCGCACCTGGTTCGGGACCGAAGCCGGCCAGCCGGTGCAGCACATCGAGCCCGCCATCAAACTCGCCATCTCTGAGGTCGATCTGACCGGCCTCCCAGTCGAGGAGCGTGAGCTGAAAGCCCGGGCATTCGTGGCGGAAGAAGGCTACAAGCCGTTCGACCTCTCCGTCGCTCCCCTGCTTCGCGCGCAGTTGCTCAAGCTCGACGCCGAGGACCACGTCCTGATGCTCACCATGCACCACATCGTCAGCGACGCCTGGTCCGCCGGCGTCTTCCGGCAGGAACTGAATGCTATATACGATGCCCTCGTCAACGGCCGCACATCCGACCTTCCTGAACTGACGCTCCAATACGCCGACTACGCCTCCTGGCAGCGCAACTGGCTCCAGGGCGAGACGCTCGACCGCCAGCTCGCCTTCTGGCGCGGCCAGCTCGCCGAAGCCCCACCGCTTCTCACCCTCCCAACCGACCGCGTCCGTCCCGAAAAACAAACCTTTACCGGCGATGTCATGCGGGTCAGCGTCCCTTCGGACGTCATCTCGCCCCTCAAAGCCATGTGCCGCGCCGAGGGTGCCACCCTGTTCATGGCCTTGCTGGCGGGCTATCAGACACTGCTGTCGCGCCTCGCCGAACAGGATCAGGTCGTCGTCGGAACCGATTCCGCGAATCGCTTCAGTGTAGAAACGGAGCGCATGATTGGCTTTTTCATCAACCTCATGCCCGTCAAGCTCGACCTCAGCGGCGATCCCACGTTCCGCGAGCTCCTCAAACGCGTCCGCGCCACCACGCTGGCCTGCTACGCGCATCAGGAGATGCCGTTCGACAAGATCGTCGAAGAGCTGCGGCCCGAGCGAACTTTGAGCCACAATCCCATCGTTCAGGTTCTGTTCGTGATGCAGAATACTCCTGCAGCCGAACGCAAACTCGGCGCAGTCGAGGTCAGCGGATTCAGCCTGCCGATCACCAAATCGAAATTCGACATCGCGATGTTCGCGACCGAACGTGCCGATACAGTCGATTGCAGCTGGGTATACAGCTCGGAGCTCTTCGACCTGTCCACGATCCGCAATATGGCAGAAATGTACGAGACCCTGCTGCGGAACGCGCTCGCCAATCCCGATACGCTGGTCAGCGCGTTGACCCTGGTCAGCGACGAGCAGAAGAAGCGCATGAAGGAAGAGCGGCTGGAGCGCAAGCAGGCCAGCCAGAAAAAGCTGATGGGCACCGGCATCAAGGCCATCGGAGTGGAACTTGGGGTGAGGGAGTAACAATGGCGGCCAGTGCAGGTTTCTTTCTATCACCGCAACAGAAGTTCATTTTCAATGCCACGCCTGACGCCCGCACACAGATCGCGGTGACGCTCTCAGGCGAGCTTGACGTGCAGCGCCTCAAGACCGCCCTGCTCAAGGTAGTTTCCGCCAACGACGTCCTGCGCACCATCTTCCAGCGCCAGATGGGCATGGTCCTGCCCTTTCAGGTCATTCTCGACGAGTGCGAGCCGATCTGGATCGAGACCGTCTCCGGACCCGATACCAAAACCGCGATGGAGGAAGAGTCGAAGGCAGCGATGCCGCCCGACGCTTCGCAACTGCGCTCCGCAACCGGTACGCTCCCCGACGGCACCCGCCTCTGGATTCTGACCGCCCACGCTGCCATTGCCGACGCCGCCAGTATGCAGTTGATCGTCGCCGAGACCCTGAAGGCTTACACCGGCGCATCGGAACAGATCGAAGACGCCATCCGCTATGTGCAGTTCGCCCAGTGGCAGAACGATCTGCTGGCAGGCGACGACGACGACTCGAAGATCGGGATTAAATTCTGGGAGAAAGTTGCTCAGTCCGCGGAAGCCGCCCCAATCCCGGGCGAGGGAACAGGAAGCGGCCCCGCCGTTGGCAAGCTTGCGATCGACTTCACCGGCGATGTGGGTGCAATGGCCGAAGCGATGGACGATTCGGTCACCGCCAGCGACATCGTTCTCGCGGCTTGGGCATCGGTGATTGCACGCTGGACCGGCAGAGATCGAGTTCAAATCGGCGTGGTTCTGGCCGGCCGCGGATACGACGAGTTGGTGGCGTTGATCGGCACCGTGGCAAAGATGTGCCCGCTGACCATCCCGGTCAAAGGTCAGGTTACCTTCGCCGATCTCGCGGGGCAGGTCTATACCGAGTGTGAAGAGATCATCAGCCGCCAGGAGTACTGTGCTCCGTCTACCCCATTCAAAATTGGATTCGAGCACGTCTCACTCCTCGCTCCATCTTCCTTGTCAGACGGGGCTCTCCGCACCGTTGCGCTCGCGGCAGGAACTCAGGGTTGCGCTTTGAAATTGAACTCGCAGACATCGGAAACCGGGCATATTTTGGAGCTGCAATACGACAAATCCCTCTTTTCAGACGATTCCGTAGCCGAACTCGCCGGTGCACTCAGCAGCTTCCTCTCCTGCGCCCTCGCTTCGCCCCGGCAGACCATCAGCTGTATTCCGATGGTCTCAACCGCGCGCAAATCACAGATGATGGTCGACTGGGCGGGGCCAACCGCCTCTTTCCCCTCCGACCCAATTCACGCCCTGATCTCCGCCCAGGCCCTGCGCACCCCGGCTGGCCCCGCGGTGCAAAGCGGCGCCGAAGTCCTGACCTACGCCGAACTCGAATCGCGCTCCAACCAGCTCGCCCGCTACCTCGCCGAAGCCGGCGTCAAGCCCGGCTCGCTCGTCGGTCTCTGCGTCGCCCGTTCCGCCGCCATGATGGTGCCGGTGCTGGCGATCCTCAAGGCGGGCGGCGCCTACGTTCCGCTCAGCGCCGATCAGCCCAAGGCACGCACCGCCCAGCAGCTCGGCGGCATCGAAGTCCTCCTCACCGAGTCCGAGTTCGTCGCATCCCTGCCCGACTTCAGCGGCAAAACCGTCATCCTCGACGCAGCGGAAAAGCCGTGGCAGCAAGCCTCGGACGCCGCCGTCGAAACCTCAGTCAACCCAGACGACCTCGCCTACGTCATCTACACCTCCGGCTCCACCGGCGCGCCCAAGGGTGTCGGCGTCCGCCACCGCAACCTCGTCAACTACGCCACCCACATCGTTCGCGAACTCGGCCTCGATGCTGCTCCGCTACAGTTCGCGACCGTCTCCACCCTCGCCGCCGACCTCGGAAATACCGTCATCTACCCTGCCCTTTTGACCGGCGGCTGCCTGCATGTCCTGCCCTACGACGTCGCCACCGACGCCCGCCAGATGGCCGCCTACCAGACCCAGTACGGCATCGATGTGCTGAAGATCGTCCCGTCGCACCTCGCTGCGCTGCTCGAAGGCAACACCGGCGTACTGCCCCGCAAATTCCTGATCACCGGCGGCGAAGCTCTGAAACCCGCGCTGGTCGACAAGGTCCTGGCCCACGGCACCTGCGAGGTGGTCAACCACTACGGCCCCACCGAAACCACCGTCGGCTCGCTGATGCTGCGGCTCAAGGACTACGACTGGAAGGGCACAACCACCGTCCCAATCGGCCGCCCCATCGCCAACACCCGGGTCTATGTGCTCGACCAGAACCTGGAACTCCTCCCGGTCGGAGTCGCCGGCGAGCTCTACATCGCAGGCGCCGGCGTCACCGCAGGCTACATCGGCGAGACCGAAAAGAACCTGAAGCTCTTCGTCACCGATCCATTCCGCGCCGACGCCAAGATGTACCGCACCGGCGACCTCGTCCGCTGGCTCCCCACCGGGGTCATCGAGTTCCTCGGCCGCGCCGACGATCAGGTCAAGATCCGCGGCTTCCGCGTCGAGCTGGGCGAGATCGAAACCACCCTCGCCGCCGAACCCGGCGTCCGCCAGTGCGTCGTCCTCGCCCGCGCCAAGAAGGACGACCCGGACGACAAGCTGGTGGTCGCCTACGTCGTTCTCGACCGCCAGCAGGCCTCGTCCGCCGACGGCCTCAAAGCCGCCCTCAAAGAGAAGCTCCCCGACTACATGGTGCCAGCCGCCATGGTCGTGATGGCCAAGCTGCCGCTGACCACCAACGGCAAGGTCGACCGCAAGTCGCTTCCTGCCCCGGAAGAACGCGCCTCGCGCGAGTACAAAGCTCCCGCCACCGCAACCGAAGAACTAGTCGCCCAGATCTGGAGCGAGGTCCTCAAAGTCGACCGCATCTCCACCGACGAAAACTTCTTCGACCTCGGTGGACACTCCCTCCTCGCGACGCAGGTCATCTCGCGGTTGCGTGAATCCATGAAGTTGGAAATTGCTTTACGCACGATGTTTGAATCACCGGTGCTGCGGGATTTTTCCGCCGAACTCGACAAGGCGCGCGCAAGCGGCGCGGCGAGTATCGCAAGCGCACCGATCCAGCGGGTCGCCCGCCAGGCCTACCGCCCCGACGCATCGAATCAGTGACTTTGCCAAGGCAGCCATTTACCTTAGATGAGACGCACGATCAATCTCGTCCAACATTTTCTCCCCCAGCGGGGATAACCAAGTGAGGACCGCAGCCATGGCAACCGCACCCGTAGTTCGCAAGAGTCTCGGAGATATCCGCCGCAAAGCAGTCGACCTGACGAATTTCAACCCTGTCAAGGAGAGCCTGCTGAGCCCCGACCAGGCGCTCCCCCTCATCATGGAGCCGGCCGCAGAGCAGGTCGACCTCGCAGACTGGGCGCGCAGCAAGCGCGACTACATCAACGAAAAGCAGTCCATTCACGGCGGTATTCTCTTTCGCGGATTCGGCCTGAAGGGAGCCGCCGATCACGAACGGGTCACCAGCGCGATCTGCAACGAGTTGTATGGCGACTACGGAGACCTGCCGCGCGAAGACGCTGCGGACAAGATCTATACCTCGACCTGGTACCCGAACGACAAGTCGATTCTGTATCACAACGAAAGCTCGCACATGAGCTCATGGCCCAGCAAGATCAACTTCCTCAGCGTCAAGGTCGCCGAAGAAGGTGGCTGCACCCCGATCGTCGACTGCCGCAAGGTCTATGCCGACCTCGACCCCGAGGTTCGCGAGATGTTCGAGACCAAGGGCGTTACCTACGTCCGCAACTTCGCCGAAGGTCTCGACGTAAGCTGGCAGCGGTTCTTCTCAACCGATGACCGTGACGTTGTCGAGAAGTCGTGCGCCGCTGCGGGAATGACCTGCGAATGGCGCGGTGAGAACTTCCTCCGCGTCAGCCAGAAATGCCGCGCAGTCCTCAAGCACCCGCGCACCGGCGAGAAGGTCTTCTTCAACCAGGTACAACTGCACCACATCCACTGCGTCGACAAGGAGACCCGAGACTCGCTGCTCTCGATCTTCAAGGAAGAAGATCTGCCGCGGCATGTCTACTTCGGCGACATGACGCCAATTTCGAATGAAGTCATGGATCACGTCGGAGAGGTTTACGAGCGCAATGCCATCCGCTTTCAGTGGCAGGCGGGCGATCTGGTCGCACTCGATAACATGCTGGTGGCGCACGCTCGCGATCCTTTCGTCGGCACCCGCAAGGTGGTCGTTGCGATGGGCGATATGGTCAACGACAAGGACGTCGCGTAGCCGCGAAGGCGAACCATGTCTATCTCAGGCCCGGAGGCACAAGCGAAAATCGCCGACAACCCGGTCGAGGAATATTCCTTCCCTCTGACCTACGCGCAATCGCGCCTCTGGTTCCTACAGCAGTTCGACCCCGAAAGCCCCGCCTACCTCGTCCCCTGGTTTCTGAGGATTCGGGGCCGCCTCGATCCGCAGATTCTTGCACGGGCACTGAACCAGCTTCTGGAGCGACACGAATCCCTCCGCACCCGCTTCGAGCCACGCGGCACCCAGGCCTATCAGGTCGTACTCGCCAGTGCCACGCTGCCCATCGCGTTCGAAGACATCAGCCAGCTTGCTGACCCGCTCGCCGAGGCCGAACGCCAGTCCGAACACGAAGGCCAAACCCCGCTCGACATCAACAAAGCACCCGTCTTCCGCGCCAAGCTTCTGAAGCTCGCTGACGCCGACCACGTCCTGCTCCTCACAACGCACCATATCGTTCTGGACGGTGCCTCCCGTGCCCCCTTCGGCAACGATCTCGCCGCCATCTACGACGCCCTCGCAGCCGGCGAGACGCCTCACCTCCCCGAACTAGCGATTCAATACGCCGACTACGCCGTATGGGAGCGCGAAGAGTTCAGCGGCCAGAAGCTCCAGAACTACGTCGACTTCTGGCGCAAAACACTTGCCGGAGCCCCCGCTCTACTCGAGCTCCCCTCCGACCGGCCCCGCCCGCCCGTAGAAACTTTTCGCGGCGCAAACCTCTACATCACCTTCCCCGAACAGTTAAGCAGCCGCCTCGTAGCCTTCGCCAAAGCCCACAAAACAACGCTGCTCAACACCATGCTCGCCGGCTTCAACGCCCTGCTCGCGCGCTACTGCGGACGCCCCGACATCGTCGTCGGCGTTCCCATCGCGAATCGCAATCGCGTCGAGCTCGAGCCCCTCATCGGCTTCTTCACCAACACCCTCGTCCTGCGCACCCAGTTCGCCATGGAGAGCAGCTTCCTCGATCTCCTCAACCGTGTCCGCGAAACTGCCGTCGACGCCCTCACCCACTCCGAGCTGCCCTTTGAAAAGCTCGTCGAAGAGCTGAACCCGGAACGCAGCCTCAGCCACAACCCCATCTTCCAGGTCATGCTTTCCGTCCGCCACGACGTCATGGAGTCCATCACCTTCCCGCGCTCCGGTCTCGCTCTCGAGTTCGTCGCACGCGGCGGCGAAACCGGCAAATTCGACCTCTCCTTCTACATCCGCGAGCGCGAAGGCGCCCTTACCGCCCGCGTCGAATACAACACCGACCTCTTCGACACCACCACCGTCGAGCGCATCGTCGGTCACTTCGAATCGCTGCTCGCAGCAGCCATGCACGACCCCGCACAGCCCATCTCCCGCCTCCCCCTCCTCACCCAACCCGAAGTCCTCCAGCTCGAAGTGTGGAACGCAACGCAGCACGAAATCCCGCGTGACCGGACCCTCCATTCCTTCCTCGAAGAGCAAGCCGCGCACACTCCCGAAGCGATCGCCGTTGAATCCGAAGCCGGCACCCTCACCTACCGCGAGCTCGACCTGCGCGCCAACCAGCTCGCCCACTATCTCCTGCGCCACGGCGTAGCACCCGAAACCCTCGTCGGCGTCTGCGCCGAGCGGTCGCTCGAAATGGTCGTCGCGCTCCTCGGCCTCATGAAGGCCGGCGCCGTCTACGTTCCCATCGACCCCGACTTCCCCGCCGCGCGCATCGCTGCCGTCCTCGAAGACACGGCCACGCCCCTCATCCTCACCCTGCAACACCTGCTCCCAGCCATCCCCCCCAGCAACACACCAATCCTCTGTCTCGACACCGGCTGGCTCCAGGTCGCCGCTCATCCATCCACCCCCGTCGACATCGAACTCACCGGCGAAAACCTCGCGTACGCCATCTACACTTCAGGCTCCACCGGCAAGCCCAAGGGCGTACCAAACCGCCACACCGGCATCGTCAACCGCCTGCTCTGGATGCAGTCCGAGTACGGCCTCAGCCCCGCGGACCGCGTCCTGCAAAAGACCCCTTACTCCTTCGACGTCTCCGTATGGGAGTTCTTCTGGCCGCTCATGCAGGGTGCAAAGCTCGTCATGGCCCGCCCCGAAGGCCACAAGGATCCCGACTACCTAGTCGCCACCATCCAGCAGCACGGCATCACCACGCTGCACTTCGTTCCCTCCATGTTGCGCGTCTTCCTCGAGTCCCCCGGCGTCGAACGCTGCACCTCCCTGCGCCGCGTCATCTGCTCTGGCGAGGCCTTGCCCTACGACCTCACCATCCGCTTCTTCGAGCGCCTCCCCGGCGTCGAACTCCACAACCTCTACGGCCCCACCGAAGCCGCAGTCGACGTTACCTTCTTCCCCTGCCGCCCAAACGCCGACCGCCTCGTCGTCCCCATCGGCAAGCCCGTCTGGAACACCCAGATCCGCATCCTCGATGCCATCGGGCAGCAAGTTCCCCTCGGAGTTCCCGGTGAACTCCATATCGCCGGAATCCAACTGGCCCGCGGCTACCTCAACCGGCCTGAGCTCACCGCCGAAAAATTCATCCCCGATCCCTTCAGCCCCACGCCCAACGCCCGCATGTACCGCTCCGGCGATCTCTGCCGCTGGCTCGCCGACGGCAACATCGAGTACCTCGGCCGCATCGACAACCAGGTGAAGCTGCGCGGCTTCCGCATTGAGCTGGGCGAAATCGAAAGCACGCTCGACACCCACCCGGGCATCCTCCAAAGCGTCGTTATGGCCCACGAAGACGCCCCCGGCGACAAGCGCCTCGTCGCCTACCTCGTCGCCGATCCCGCGTATCGTCCGCTCGCGACAGAATCCCTCGGCGAAGGCCAGGTCGACCAGTGGAGCGCCGCCTTCGACGAGATCTATCGCAGCGGCGGCCGTCCCGAAGATGCCGCCTTCAACATCATTGGCTGGAACAGCAGCTACGACGGCAGGCCCATCGCGCCTGAAGAGATGCGTCTCTGGGCCGACACCACAGCCGCGCGCATCCTCGGCTGCGCCCCACAACGCGTCTGGGAGATCGGCTGCGGAACCGGACTACTGCTCTTCCGAATCGCACCGTACACGCAGGAATACTTCGCCACCGACATCTCCGGCACCGCCATCGACCTCCTCCAGCGCGAGCTCGCCCGCCCGGAAATCCAACTCCCGCAGGTCGCCTTGGCCCAGTGCCCCGCTCACGAAGTCGCCCGGCATCTCGCACCCGGTCAGACCTTCGACACCATCGTTCTGAACTCCGTCGCGCAGTACTTCCCCAGCATCGGCTATCTCGTCGAAGTCATTGAAGAAGCCGCCAAACACCTCGCACCCGAAGGCACCATCTTCCTCGGCGACATCCGCAGCTTCGCGTGGCTTGAAGCCTTCCACACCTCAGTCGAACTCTGGAAGGCCGACGACTCGCTCGAAACGCAACAGCTTTGGCGGCGCGTTCAGAAGCAGGTCCGCCAGGACAGCGAACTCACCCTCGATCCCGAGTTCTTCACCATCTTCCTGCCCTCACAGATCGCCGGTCTCGCCCGCGTCGAGATCCAACTCAAGGCCGGCCGCGCCCACAACGAAGTCACCCGCTTCCGCTACGACGTCCTGCTCCACTTCGCCGCCACCAAACCCGAGCCGCGCCCGGGTAAGTGGACCGACTGGCAGGCCCAGCATCTCAACACCGACGTTCTTCAAGCCACGCTGCTCACTGGTCAGCCCGAAGTCCTCGGCGTCGCCAACATCCCCAGCGCCCGCGTCGCAAAGGATGTCGCCGCATGGCGTCTGCTCGCCTTCTCTGAAGCAGCGGCGACAGTCGCAGACTTCCGCGAACAAATCGTCCACGAAGTCCCGCCGTGCGCCGAGCCCGAAGACCTGTGGGCCATCGCGCAGCAGTGCGGCTACACCGCGGAAGTTCGCCCCTCGCGCGAAACCGCACAGGGCACCTTCGACGTCGTCTTCCGTCGCGCCGCCGACGCCGCAACGCCGGTGCCCGCGCCCGGAAGTCCCATCCGAGCCCGCGCGCTCAAGTCCTACGCCAACGATCCACTCCGCGCCGAGATGGAACGGCGCCTGATTCCCGAGCTGCACGGCTATCTCGCCGATCGCCTGCCGGAGTACATGGTTCCCGCTGCCTTCGTCCTGCTTGGTGAGATGCCGCTCGGCAACAGCGGCAAGGTCGACCGCAAGGCACTCCCCGCACCCGACCAATCGGTAGCGTTACTGCAAAGCGAGTACGTCGCCCCGCAAAACGACCTCGAGCGCGGTCTCACCGACATCTGGGCCGACCTCCTCCGCGTCGAGAAGATCGGCACCCGCGACAACTTCTTCGAGGCCGGCGGCCACTCCCTGCTGGCTACGCAGGTGGTCTCGCGGATCCGCAAAGCCTTCGAGGTCGAACTTCCCCTCAAGATGATCTTCGAGGACCCGACCATCCTCGGCCTGGCCCGTCGCATCGTCGAACTGCAGCGCGAAGGCCGCGTGGCCGCCTTCCCGCTCGTCCCGGTCACCCGCAGCGGCGACCTGCCCACCTCCTACGCCCAGCAGCGCCTCTGGTTCCTCGACCAGCTCCAACCGGGCCAGTCGGTCTACAACGTCTCCTCCGTGTTGCGGCTGCAGGGCACGGTCGATGCCCAACGCCTCGAAGCTGCAATCAACGCTGTGGTCGCAAGACACGAGGCCCTGCGCACCACCTTCGCCGTCGCCGCCGATGGCGAACCCGTTCAAATCATCCATCCGCGTCTCACCATCGCGCTTGCCCGAATCGACTTCAGCGGTGACGAAGCAGGGGCGCGGCAGTGGATCGGCGACGAAGCCGAGCGTCCCTTCGACCTTGCCCGCGACCCTCTCCTCCGCGCCTCCCTAGTCACCCTCGCGCCGGACGACTTCGTCTTCGAGATCATCCTGCACCACATCGTCAGCGACGGCTGGTCGCAGGGAGTACTCTGGCGCGAAATCAAGTCCGCCTACGAAGGCACCCTGCTCCCCGAACTCGAAATCCAGTACGCCGACTACGCCTCCTGGCAGCACAAGTATCTCGACAGCGGCGTACTCGCCGACCAACTCGCCTACTGGCGCGATAAGCTCTCCGGCGCGCCCGCCGCGCTGGAACTACCCCTCGATCTGCCCCGCCCACCGGTCCAGACCGCACGCGGTGCCCGCCTCGTCCGCATACTTCCCCGGCACCTGCTCGACAGCCTCAAGCAGCTCAGCTACGCCGAGGGCGTCACCCTCTTCATGAGCCTGACCGCCGCATGGGACGTCCTGCTCGCGCGCTACACCGGCCAGGACGACATCGTCGTCGGCACCCCCATCGCAGGCCGCCACCGGTCGGAGCTTGAGCCGCTCATAGGCTTCTTCGTCAACACCCTCGTCGTCCGCACCAGCCTCAGCGGCGACCCTTCCTTCCGCCAGCTCATCCAGCGTGTCCGCGAGACCATGCTCTCCGCCTACGCCAACCAGGACGTCCCCTTTGAAAAGCTCGTCGAAGACCTGAACCCCGTCCGCGACATGAGCCGCAGCCCGCTCGTGCAGGTCCTCGTCGCCCTCCACAACACCGAGCAGAACATCACCGCCACCATCGGCACTGCCGCCGTAAGCCAGTTCGGCTCCGGTCGCACCGGCGCCAAGTTCGACCTGTCGGTCAACATGTCCGAACAGCCCGACGGCCTGCGCTGCGCCCTCGATTACAACATCGACCTCTTCCTGCCCGCCACCATCGAGCGCATGATGACCTGCTTCGAGACCCTCCTCGCCTACCTCGTCGCATCCCCCAACGTCCGGGTGTCCGAAGTCCCCCTCGTTTCCCCCACCGAGCGTGACCTGCTGCTCTTCGCATTCAACAACACCGCCGTAAGCAACCCCAGTTCTTCGCTCCAGCAGCTATTCGAGGCTCAGGTCCACCACCACCCTGCAGCGCCCGCGATCCGCTTCGACGCAACCACACTCACCTACGCCGAGCTAAACCAGCGCGCCAACCAGCTCGCCCACTACCTCATCTCCCGCGGCATCGCCAAAGCCACCCTCGTCGGCGTCTGCGCCGAGCGTTCTATCGAGATGGTCGTCGCGCTGCTCGGCATCCTCAAGGTCGGCGCAGCCTACGTCCCCATCGACCCCGAGTACCCCCTCGCCCGCCTCGACTCCGTCCTCGAAGACACCGCCACCCCCCTCCTGCTCACCCAGCAGCACCTCCTCGCAATCCTGCCCGACACCGCACCCCCAACACTCTGCCTGGACCGCGACTGGCCCAGCGTAGCCTCCTTCCCCACAACCTCACCCAACATCCCGTTCTCCGACGACGACATCGCCTACGTCATCTACACCTCCGGCTCCACCGGCAAGCCCAAGGGCGTGCCCAACACCCAGGCCGGCATCGTCAATCGCCTCCGCTGGATGCAGCACGAATACACCCTCACCTCGCTTGACCGCGTCCTGCAAAAGACGCCCTACTCCTTCGACGTCTCCGTCTGGGAGTTCTTCTGGCCACTCATCGAAGGTGCCTGCCTCGTCGTCGCCCAGCCCCAGGGCCACAAGGATCCCGACTACCTCGTCCGCGTCATCCAGTCCGAGCGCATCACCACGATGCACTTCGTCCCGTCGATGCTCCGCGTCTTCCTTGAAGCCCCCAACGTCGAAGCCTGCGTCAGCCTTAAGCGTGTCATGTGCAGCGGCGAAGCTCTCCCCCGCGAAGTCGTCATGCGCTTCTTCGACCGCCTTCCGCAGGTCGAGCTGCACAACCTCTACGGCCCCACTGAGGCCGCCGTCGACGTCACCTACTTCCAGTGCCTGCCCTCGCTCGACCGCCTCAGCGTGCCCATCGGCCGCCCTGTCTGGAACACGCAGATCCACATCCTCAGCGACGCCGGCCAACTCCAGCCCATTGGAGTTCCCGGCGAACTCCACATCGCCGGCATCCAGCTCGCCCGCGGCTATCTCAACCGCCCCGAGCTCACCGCCGAGCGCTTCATCAATGACACGTTCTCCTCCAACCCCGCCGCCCGCATGTACAAAACCAGCGACCTCTGCCGCTGGCTCCCCGACGGCGAAATCGAGTACATGGGCCGCCTCGACCACCAGGTCAAAGTCCGCGGCTTCCGCATCGAGTTAGGCGAGATCGAAAGTACCCTTGCCAGCCACCCCGGCGTCCGCGACACGGTC
>JANXWZ010000154.1 GCA_025350865.1 Rhodanobacteraceae bacterium | reverse complement strand
CCCGTTGACGATCAGGCCGGTCGTCTGGCCGGACACCGGCGTCAGGTGCAGGGTCTCAGCAACAATCTCAATGCTCGTGGAGAGTAGAAAGCAGCGGTCGATCGGCGCGTTGATGTGGATGGATTCCTTAATGCGGTACATAGGCTTCCCCAGTCGTAATCTTACCGTGCGCGGAGGGGGTTGCTCTGCGGCCTCGCCTCCGATAGTTTCACCAGTTCGTGCAATGAATACATGGTCCCGCGCCGTCCACTGCCTGGCGTCAGAACCCGGAGGACATTGCCCTGAACCAGACGATCCAGCAGGATCATCAATTGCGGACGCTGCGGCATTCCCGGTACCTTCAGCATCGCGGAAGCTCGGAAGATCGGTTTTGCGAACATAGCGTCGAGCAAGGGCACGACCGAACGCGACGTCGTCATCTCGAACATCTTCGCCTTCAGTCGCTCATACAAACGCAGCACCGCCTGAACACGGAAGACGTTCCATTCCGCTTGAATCGTGATGCCTTTGACGAAGAAGACACACCAGCGATCCCACGCTTCTCGCCCCTTGTGCAACTTGCCGAGATGGCTGACGTACGCATCGCGATTCTCCTCCAGATATTCGGACAGGTAAAACGTCGGGCTGGAAAGAATCTTCTTGTCGAACAGAAACAGCGGGATGAGGATGCGTCCGATTCGACCATTGCCATCCAGGAACGGATGCAGGAACTCGAACTGCGCATGGATGAGCGCGAGTTGGACAAGTGCGTCCTTCTCGTCGGCATGGTAGTAGCGTTCCCAGTTGTCCAGGCCCGCCATCAGACGCTCGGGGCTTGGCGGGATGAAGATAGCTTGCTCCATGGTCGATCCCGGGCGGCCCAGATAGTTCTGAATACGTCGAAACTCGCCGGGAGCCTTGTTATGTCCGCGCACGCTGCTCAGCAAGACCTTATGCAGATCGAGCATCAGATTGAGGCAGAAGGGTCGACGCTTCAACTGCTTCTGGGCCTCACGCAGGGCAAGACGATAGTTCATGATCTCTTCAACGTCGAGCTTTCTGACCTCCTGCACGGGGTCTTCGCCCGCCTCGGAGCGGAGCACGTCTGTAATGGTCGCAACCGTACCTTCGATCTTCGAAGACAGGACCGCCTCGCGCATCATCAATGGAGTGCGCAACAATTCCGGACTTGGCATGTGGGCCAGCATCCCATCGAACCGGGCGACTGCGCGGTTCGCCTCTCCGACGACGGGCATAAGGCTCGCCCAGTCGAGCGTTTTGATCGGCAGTGTGATGGGGATGGCCGGCTTCATGGCATAAACCTCTTGTGTATGGTTTATAGCATGAAACCATACACAAATAAGTTTGTGTATGGCCGACCACACACAAAGTGATGTTGTGTATGGCGGACCATATGCAAACTTTCTAGCCGCTGGCAGACCATACACAACGGTGGCAAAGGCCGCCGCCCGTTAGCTTAGCTCGACACCCTTCGATCCAACTAACTTCGTCGCGCGTTCCACGAACGCATCGACCGTCACGCTGCCTTCGTCGCCCTTACCCCGCGTCCGGACACTGACCGCATCCGTGGCTTCTTCCTTGTCGCCGAGGATCAGGATGAAAGGCACCTTGGCGAGCCCGAACTCGCGGATCTTGGCATTCATCTTCTCGTTGCGCTGATCGAGTTCAACGCGAATCCCCGCCGCCTCAAGCCGCTTCTTCACCTTAGCTGCGTAGTCCAGATGCTTCTCCGAGATGGGAACCAGCCCCACCTGGACTGGCGCAAGCCAAAACGGGAAGGCACCAGCATAGTGTTCGATCAGCACACCAAAGAAGCGTTCCACTGAACCGAAGAGCGCACGGTGAACCATCACGGGTTGATGCAGCTCACCGTCCTCGCCCTTGTAAGCGAGATCGAAGCGCTCCGGCAGATTCCAGTCGAACTGCACGGTAGAGAGCTGCCACAGCCGGCCAAGCACGTCGACCAGTTTGATGTCGATCTTTGGCCCGTAGAACGCGGCTTCACCCGGGATGCGGCGGAACGGAATTCCCTTGCGGTCGAGGACATTCTTCAGCGCGCCCTCGGCACCTTCCCAACGGTCGGCACTGCCGATGAAGGCCTTGTCGCTCGGATCCCAAGTCGATAGCTCGACCTTGAATTCCGCGAACCCAAAAGTTTTGAGCACGGCGTCAGCAAAATCCACGCACGCTTCAATTTCGCTCTCGATCTGGTCCGGCGTGCAGAAGATATGGGCATCATCCTGCGTAAAGCCGCGGACACGCAGCAGGCCGTGCATAGTTCCGCTGCGCTCGTAGCGATAAACGTTCCCCAACTCAGCGTAGCGAACCGGCAGGTCGCGATAGCTCTTCGGCGAGTTCTTGTAGATGAGAATGTGCCCGGGGCAGTTCATGGGCTTCAGCCGGTACTCGGCATCGTCAAGCTCCATCGGCGGGTACATATTGTCGCTGTAATTCATCTCGTGGCCGCTGATCTTCCACAGCTCACGCCGCATGATGTGCGGGGTATACACCAACTCGTAACCGCGCCGGATACATTCATCGCGCATCCAATCTTCCATGACCTTGCGGATCAAACCGCCCTTCGGATGCCAGAAGATCAGACCTGCACCCGCGACCTCCTGGATGGAGAAAAGGTCGAGCTGCTTGCCCAGCACGCGATGGTCGCGAGCTTTGATTTCTTCCAGCCGCGCGAAGTGAGTCTTCAGTTCCTTGTCGGTAAAGAAGGCTGTGCCGTAGATGCGCTGGAGCTGCTGGTTCTTCTCATCGCCCAGCCAGTACGCGCCGGCAATCGACATGACCTTGAAGGCTTTGACCCGGCCGGTGGAGGGAACGTGCGGTCCGCGGCAGAAGTCGACAAACTTGCCGTTGCGGTAGAGCGAGATCTGATCGCCAGGCTGCGTGAACTTTTCAATGAAGTGAACCTTCATGAACTCACCCTGCTGCTCGTAGTCGGCGATGCCCTGTTCGCGGGGCTCGACCTCGCGGACGAACTTCTCATCGCGAGCGACCACCTCGGCCATGCGCGCCTCGATGGAGGCAAGGTCGCCTTCAGTAAATGGCGTGTCACGATAGACGTCGTAGAAGAAGCCCTGATCGGTGGCCGGGCCGTGACCGAGCTTGGTCTCGGGAAAGAGCTCCAGAATCGCAGTCGCCATCACGTGCGCGGCCGAGTGGCGCACCACTTTCAGCGCGGCCTCATCCTGCTCTTTCAGCAGCCACAACTCGACATCTTCAGTAAGCGGTGTGGTCAGATCAACCAGCTTCTCGGCCTGCGGATCGCCCGCGCCATACATCGTCTCGGCCGAATCTGGCGCGTCATCTGCGCCGCCTTCCGACTGATTGATGTCGAGGCCAGCGATCGGCTTAATCTTCGCAATAACCACCACTGCAGCGAGGCGCGGTGAGATGGAGGTCGCGATGTCCAGCGGCGTCGTACCCTGAGAAACTTCGCGAATCGAACCATCCGGCAGCTGTACGCGGATGGTGGCTTGTACTTCAGCTAAGCTCATACGTTCTTTTATCCCTGAGCTACAGCATATTTTGTTTGGTAACAATTACCAACGGGGCAGCGACGTCTCAAAAGCTACAACCCGAACGCCGGGTACCCGTTGCGGGTCGAAGACGCATCACACTTAGGTCCGAAAGATTCAGCCGGTAGGGGTATTTTGCATCTTGGTTCCCCCCTGTACGGTAAAGAAGTTCCACCAAGAAGACCTCCGAAAGGCCCGAAAAGCTATGCAAGTTCTCTGCAAGATTTCCAATACCGTTAGTGATGTCCGTTGCAAGGTGTGCGGACAAGGGTTCCTTGTTTACTGGTCTCGCACGTCGAAGACCGAACAGGACGCAACTCGCCGCCAGGTGATTGAGGCGCTGGCCAACCAGCACAACTCCTCGAACTCGGCACAGGTTCACCCTCGCACCGGCTTCAACATCCCCGAATGGAATGGACTTCCGAGCTTTTCGGCGGCGGCGCTGTTGGGCGGCGCACATAACTGGTCCGTCTAACCCATACAACGCAGTCAGCCTGCAACGCCGGAGCCCCGACATAACTGCTCGGGGCTTTGGGCTGTTTGCAAGTCTAATCCGCATCATCCGGGTCAAGGTGTGCGCCGGTATGCAGCGCCACCACGCATGGAGCGAGAACCATCGCCCAGAAAAGCAGAATAATCACAATATCCCTCATCGCCGTTCCCCCCTTGGTAATGCCCTGGCTTGCTTATCGGCGTATGCAATCGTGCGATCAACCGGTGTTGATGCGATTCAAACTTTGGTACCTGGAGCCGCGACCGGACATAGAATAGAAGGATGAACTACGCAGAGGCAGTCGATCACCTGTACGCTCTAGGGCCGGAACTTGCGCCCACCCGTACCGGCGTGCCGCGTAAGTTCGACCTTCAACACATGCGCAAGCTCTGCCGCGCGCTGGGCGATCCGCAGGACCGTGTGCCCGCGGTTCTGATCGCCGGAACCAACGGCAAAGGGTCCACGGCAGCCACGCTGGCGGCGATTCTGACGGCTGCAGGCTACCGCACCGGCCTTTACACCAGCCCGCACCTGGTACGCATCAACGAGCGCATCCAGCTCTCCGCCGATGGCAAGCTCACACCGATCTCCGACGACGACTTTGCGCGGTTTTACATGCGCGTGGACGATGCCTGCGAGGCTCTCGTTGCCGCCGGGGAACTGGCCGTCGTGCCCAGCTTCTTCGAGCGCGTGACCGCCATCGCCTTCCTCTATTACGCCGAATCGTCCCAGCCAGTCGACATTCTCGTCCTCGAAGTGGGACTGGGTGGCAGGCTGGACGCGACGAATGTCGTGGAACCCCTGCTCTCCGTCATCACCGACATCGCGCTCGACCATCAGGAGTACCTTGGCAACACCATCGCCGAGATCGCGCGGGAGAAGTGCGGCATCCTGCGGCCCTCCGGAGCCCTGGTTACGCTTGCCCAGCATCCGGAGGCGAATCAGGCGATCGGCGAAGTGGCAACGGCTCTCAATGTGATCGGAGTAAACGCGGCCGACTTCCTGCCGCCAGCCGTCCGCAATGGCGACGCAGCCGAGTCGAGCAGTGAGCTGCCTCGCAATCGCTACACCCTGAATCCTGGCAGCGAAGGCACCGTTGAAGTCGACTCGCCGCTCGCCGGCCAACATCAGCAGCGGAACATCGCGCTTGCGATCGCAGCGGCCATCGAGTTACGTAACAAAGATGGTTACAACATCGAAAACCCCGCTATTGAAGCCGGGATTCGCAACACCGTGTGGCCAGGAAGACTGGAAAGAATCGAGCCCGGACTGCTGCTTGACGTTGCCCACAATCCAGCCGGGGCGTGGACTCTACGCGGCGCAATCTCGACGCTGCCGGAAACTCAAGCCCGCACCTTGATCTTCAGTTGCCTGCGCGACAAGAACCTGGCCGAGATGTCGCGGATCCTGTTCCCGCTGTTCGATTCGTCGGATGGCGACCCGCTGCGCCGCAACGACCACCTGATCCTCGCGCCGATTGCCAATCTTCGTGCCGCATCCGTTGACGAACTGACAGCGGCTGCCAAAGATTTAGGGATACCCGCAATCGTCGCAGCCGATTCCGCCCACGCGCTCGACGAGGCGCGGCGGGTGACACCGGCGGGTGGGCTGATCCTGGCGACAGGCTCCGTCTATCTGATCGGTGAAATTCGCAATCTCGCGCTCCCGGCTGCGACGGTCCCTGCATGACCGGTGGCAACAGCGTGGGGCCAAAGCCGGTTTCGTGGCAGATCAAGGGTTTTACTTACTTGTTTGTCATTCCGATCCTGGCGTTGGCGACGGTCGGGTTCGGTTGCATCTCCCTGATGTGCGGACTTTGGGACAAGGCAGGCAGCCAGCAACACGCCATTGCGCAAGCGTGGGCCAATGTTCTGCTGCTGATCAGCCTGTCGCCGGTAGAGCTGGTTGGCCGTGAGAACCTGCATTCGGAACGTGTCGCGGTGTATGCCTCGAACCATCTGAGTTACTACGACACGCCAGTCCTATTCGGAAAGCTGCCGTTCCAGTTTCGAATTCTGGCCAAACAGTCTCTGTGGCCGATCCCGTTTGTGGGTTGGTACCTGAATCGGTCAGGGCAGGTTCCAATCGACGCCCACTCCAGCCGGTCAACGATCGCGGGCCTGCTGCGGGGCGTCAAGACGTTGAAGGCTGGCCTGCCGCTGGTCATCTTCCCCGAGGGTGGCCGATCACCTTTGGGAGTTCCATTGCCTTACCAGTCCGGGGCCGCGTTTTTAGCGATCAAGGCCCAGGTGCCGCTGGTACCGCTGGCCCTGGTCGGCACCTATGAGATGTTGCCAATGCATACGTACCACCTGACGCCACGACCGCTGAAGATTGTAGTCGGAAAGCCGATTTCGACCGACGGCATGACAACCAGGGACGCCCAGGCGCTTACGGAACGTCTGTTCACCGAGATCACAGCGCTTTACGCTGCGCATCAAAAGCATTGACAGCAAAGGAATAGTCTATGAATCTACGCATTGCCATCCCGGTTCCGACCAGCTTCGACCCGACTTACAACCGTGCCAACTACTCGGCTTACGTCGACGCGGTTCGTCTGAGCGGCGGCGAGCCGATCGAAGTTGGCCTGGACCTCGGAGACAGCGATCTACTGGCTTTGGCCGCGAGCTGCTACGGAATTGTTCTGCCAGGAAGTCCGGCGGACGTGGACCCGGAACTCTTTGGGCAGCAGAAGGACCCTGCCACGGCCCCGGCGGATGTAGCTCGCGAACGAGTGGACCGGATTTTGCTGGAAGATGCCTATCGAACCGGCAAGCCTGTCTTTGCGATTTGCTTCGGCGCGCAGATGTTGAATGTCTTTCGTGGCGGCACATTGGTACAGGACCTCGTCGCGATGCCGGTAAATCATTCTGCAGGAAGGTCCGTCGCCGTGGCACATTCGGCTGTGGTTGCGCCGGGTTCGCTCCTGAGCGGGACGATTGACGCGGTCGAACTGGATGGGGTGGACAGGTTGCCGATCAACTCGTCACACCATCAGGCAGTGGGGATTCCAGGCGACGGACTGGTGGTTTCGGCGCGTTGCCCGCAGGATGGCGTTGTCGAGGCGATTGAAGGAGCGAACTCGGTCGATGGTGAGCAGTTTGTTCTGGGGGTCCAGTGGCACCCGGAGAGATCGTTCGCCTTGAGCAGTTCGTCGCGTCGTCTTTTTTCCAGGATGCTGGTTGAGGCACAGAAATGGCGGCGTTGACTCCAGCGCGCATTGCTTCGCTTCTGACCGACTACTATCCTGACCCATCGCAGGAGTTGGTCTCGCAGCTTTCTGTCTATCTGAATCTTTTGCTGCGATGGAATGCGAAGACGAACCTGACCGCGATCCGCGATCCAGAGGAGATTGTGCGGCGGCACTTCGGCGAGTCCTTATTCGTCGCGGCGAACCTTCCGACCTGTGCGACCTTGCTGGATTTAGGGTCGGGTGCCGGATTTCCCGGATTGCCGATTCAATTGGCCTTGCCTGCGCTCCGGGTGACGCTGGCGGAATCTCAGAACAAGAAGGCCAGTTTTCTACGCGAGGCGGTTCGGACACTCGGTCTTTCCACGGAGGTATGGGGTGACCGAGTGGAACGACTGCCGGAGTCGCGTCTGTTCGATGTTGTGACCCTTCGCGCCGTTGACAACCCATCTGTTGCTCTGGAGTTGGCGCGTTTGCGTCGCGTGGAGGGTGGAATCATCGCGCATCTGACCGGGGCGCCCGGAGATACTGGTTGTGCCCTGCAAGTACCGCGTACCGAAAACTCATTCCTGCATCTGTGCTGATGATGAGGCATGTTCCACGTGGAACATTGGCTGGCGCTAGAGTATTTGGTCGGCACAACCGACTCTTTGACCTCGCCTCTGACTTTACTGCATCCAATAGGTCATAGCAGACGCGCTAGATATCGAGACAGTAACTACCACATAACCATTCTGACCTACACCTTATTACGGTGCACGGTTACCACTGGTTACACTTAAGTATAATAGTGGAAACGTCGAGGGGAATAGGATTCCCCCTTTGGGACTGGTTATAGTTTGCAAACAGTCACTTTCTCCCCAGACTGTAATCAGGAAGGAAAATAGAGCCATGGTCTCCCCACTCGCGCTAATTGATCTACATGCTGTACTGACGGCACGAGCCGCATTAATTCCCGTCACCGGTGGTGTCATGACCGGGTTTACGGTCGCGTTGTTTCGCGGTCGCCTGGGACGGATCCTATTTGCTGGCAAGGGCGAGTCGAATTCGCTGATGAACTTTGCGGCTACCGGGACTCTCCATTGCATTTGCGGCGAACAGCATCCCCAAGGGTTAGCCCGGGATCGTCGGCAGTTCTGCCGCAGTTGCGGTTGCGAGGTAGTGGCCCCAAACACGGCCATGCTGGACAAGCATCTTTCAAAGAAGGAGATCAAGGCGATGACCGTTTCTCTCCGTCGCGCCGCAGTGCGGGCCAGTCACCTGGAGCTTCCGCCTACCATTACGACCGTTCAGCAGCTGAATGCGTACCTTGCGAGCAGTGAGCCACGGGAACCTCGGCTGTCCGTCGTGCGACCCTCACAGGTTGAGCAGCCCCAAGTCCACTAGGCGACGGTTCGCCGTCGCTCCGTGGGGATTGTCGTGCGTCCCGTGACGTACGGTCATCTTGATTCCGCGTGGGACAGATTCACGCGCTGTTCCACGTGGAACAGCCCCCCATCATCCTTTCAGTTGCGACATTGGGCTGCTGGCAGTAGGCTTGCTAGCAGCCCTCATGTCTATCGAAGATTCTTCCTCCGTCCCATCCCTCGGCAAAGTGCTTGCCATCGTCAACCACAAAGGTGGTGTCGGCAAGACGACCACTGCGATCAATCTCGCTGCATCGCTCGCAATGCTTGGCTGCAAAATCCTCCTGGTGGACTGCGATCCCCAGGCAAACACGACGGGTGGTCTCGGATTTCGCCGCCAAAAAGCCGACGAGCCCCAGCGCCTATCGATTTACGACATCCTGCTCGGCCCCACCACCATCACCGAAGCTACGCTGCCAACCGACATCCCAACCCTTTCCCTCGTCCCCGGCAGTAAGAATCTGATCGGCGCCACGCTTGAACTCGTCAACGCTGAACGCCGCGAGTTCCGCCTGCGCGACGCGTTGGAACCAATCCGCAACGACTACCAGTTCATCTTGTTAGATTGCCCGCCCGCCCTCGACCTGCTAACCCTCAACGCGCTGGTCGCGGCCAACGGACTCCTTGTCCCGCTACAGGCGGAGTATTTTGCGCTAGAAGGCGTTTCCGAGCTGATTGGCACCTTGGATCGCGTCGCGCAGGCATTCAATCCAGATCTTGGTCTCGAAGGCGTCCTGCTGACGATGTACGACGACCGCACCAACCTCGCGCAGCAAGTAACGCAGAATCTGCAGGAGTTTTTCGGAGAAAAGATGTTGCGCACCACGATTCCCCGCAATATCCGGCTTGCCGAGGCTCCCAGCCATGGCCTGCCGGTTGCGTTGTACGACCCGCGATCCCGAGGCGCCGAGGCTTATGCCGAGCTGGCCCGCGAAATTCTGGAACGCAATCACATCATCCCCGCTGTTTCGGCCTGACAGGTCGCAATAACGAAATACTGAAATTCTTCGCTACGATCAGAATGACCTTCGCGAGAGAAAAGTGAGTTGAACAATGGCAATTGACCCGAAACGTCGCGCACTTGGCCGAGGACTGGAAGCACTTCTACCGTCCCGGCCGGCAACTCCTCCGCCGGCTCCCGCTCCGGTAGAAGCAAACGGGAAACCACTGGAGATTGTACTCGATCTCATCGAGCGCAACCCCTTTCAGACCCGGTCCACCTTCGATCCGGCAAAACTCACAGAGCTGGCGCAAAGCATCGCCGCGACGGGCGTCGTTCAACCGATCATCGTGCGACCCTTGCCCGGTGGCCGATTCCAGCTGATCAATGGGGAGCGCCGTCTTTTGGCCTCGAAGGAAGCCCGCAAGGCGACTATCCCCGCGATTATCCGTCAGGTTTCGGACGAGTTGGCCATGGAGATGACCATCGTCGAAAACCTGCAGCGCGCCGACCTGAACCCGATGGAGCAGGCTCGCGCTTATCAGCGGCTGTCGAACGACTTCAAAATGACGCAGGAGCAGATGGCCGTTCGCACCGGCAAAGAACGCGCCTCCGTGGCAAACTTCCTGCGTCTGCTCCGGCTCCCCGAGGCGATTCAGCAGAAGGTGGAATCGGGTGACCTTTCGTTCGGTCACGCACGCACCCTGCTTGGCCTGCAGACGCCGGAACAGATCCTGGCTGCCGCGCAGAAGGTGATGGCGCTCTCAATGTCGGTGCGCCAGACCGAAACCT
Source organism: Rhodanobacteraceae bacterium (assembly GCA_025350865.1). Taxonomy (GTDB): domain Bacteria; phylum Acidobacteriota; class Terriglobia; order Terriglobales; family Acidobacteriaceae; genus Edaphobacter. The sequence goes on along the minus strand of JANXWZ010000154.1, from coordinate 31,156 downwards.
ACATTCACGGCCTGATGAACCCCGAGTCAAAGGCGGCAAAGGAGCAGAAGGCTGAGCCGCCGCAGGATCCCAATGTCCACGAGGCTCAGGACCGTCTGCAGCGGGCGCTCGGCCTCCGCGTCAGGATCGAGGACAAGAAGGGTAAGGGCCGCGTGATTATCGAGTATTCGGGGCTGGAGGATTTCGATTCCCTGCTGACGGCGCTGAACGCACAGCCGGGTGATTAGCTTTATTTGTGCTAGACACTGTTACAAATACATTTGATTGATTTCTTCTATGTTCAAAGCTTCCAGCATCGAGTATCGGTATCGCTATGTCCTGCACACGGTCATTTATGTTCTGGGCTTTATCGCCCCGTGGAACTATGTGCTGCACCTTGATCCGACCGGTCCGAATGCGCACCTGTGGGGCGTGCTGGCGGTACAGTTTTCGCGCCTGGGCCTGGGCAGTATCGCGACATCCTTCAATGTGCTGCTTGCCATCGGCATTGCAATGGCCGTGCTTGGCGCCTTCCTGAGGACTTGGGGAGCAGCTTATCTCGGTGCGAATGTTGTCCAATCCGAGACGATGCACACGGCTCAGGCCGTTCCAGCCACTGGAATGCTGCAGGATGGGCCGTTCCGCCACGTGCGCAACCCGCTCTACGTTGGGACGTTTCTGCACACGCTGGCGCTCGTTCTCCTGATGCCCGTCAGCGGCGCAATTTTCACCATCGTTGCGATCGGTGTGCTCCAGGTGCGGTTGATTCTTGCGGAGGAGCCGTACCTGAGTGCGAAGCTGGGAGCCCCGTATGCGGCTTATTGCGCACTCGTGCCGAGAATTGTTCCATCGCTGCGTCCGCGTATCACGTCAACCGGTCTGAAGCCGCGATGGGCGCAGGCGGCCCTGGGCGAAATTTATATGTGGTGCGTCGCCGTTTCGTTTGCGGCTGTGGGGTGGCAGTACGACGCCGTCCTGCTGATCAAGTGCGTGGTTGTATCGTTCGGCGTGTCCCTGGTGGCGAGAGCCTTTGCGCCGCGAGCTGCGGTGTAGGCCAACAAAAATGGCCGGAGCGCCTCTCCGCGCTCCGACCGATGCCCTCTTACTGTGTTGCGGTTGAAACGGGTTGAAGTTACTTCTTCACTGGAGCGATCGTGTCCTTCGCGGTCTTGGCGACGCGGAACTTGACGACGGTCTTCGCCTTGATCTTGATGGTCTCGCCGGTCTGGGGGTTGCGGCCGAGGCGCGCCTTGCGCTCTGCCTTGACGAGCTTGCCGATGCCGGGGATCGTGAACTCACCGTTCTTCTTGGTCTCCTTGACTGCTGTTTCGGCGAGCAGTTCGAGGAAAGCAGCGGTCTGCTTATTGGTGAGTTCCTGCTTCTCAGCCAGCAGCTTTACAAGTGCGGTTTTGGTCATGCCTTTTGCCATGGTAATGCTCCTTGTTTCAGTCGAAGTATTGCTTCCGTGGAAGCCTTTGGTGCCTGGTCTGAATCACCGGTCCCGCCAGGCAGACATCAACAAAAGCCTGTATCCATGCGGGTTTGAGAAACGTACCGAGATCAACCTTCGTCTGTTGAGAGACGTTTGTCAACGGGTTTTACAGGGTTTCCACAGGTTTTTATCGGTTTTCTTCTGGATTTATCACTATTTTGCCTGTTTTGGCCCAAAAGCAACCATTTTGCTCGCTAAAACAGAGGCTGTTTCGGTCTTTCGACCAGAGGCCCATTCAGCAAAGCAACCAGTGGCGCGGCCAATTTGAAGCGCTTGACGACCTCCTTCAACAGGTCCGGGCTAAGCGCCAAATCTACCGGCAATTCCGACGATACACCCCATTGCCTCTGCATAATCAAATCCAATGCTGGATGTTCCGCGGGAAATCCCTTGGGGCCACGCGTCATCTTGTTGCCGTCGAAAGGCTCAAGCATCGCCTTAAACTTTTTCGCGCTTACGATGGCTCGATACTCTTCGTGGCGCTCCAGCAGCATGCGGCGAATCGCGAGCAGTTGTTCTTTTTCCGGCATGTAGCAACCGGCGGCGACCATCACCTCGGTGGCAGTGATCTGAAAGTAAAAGCCGCCACCTGAGGTCTTCTCCAGCCCGTGCCGTGCCCACCACGCGGCGATGTTGGTCTTGTATGGCTGCTTGTTCTTGCTGAAGCGGACATCGCGATAGATGCGCATCATGCACTTCTGCGGAGGCCGAACGAAGTCCGGCGCGAAGTCGAGCATCTGGTTCGTGATCTCGCCGATCAGGGCAAGCATCGGCGCCTTCAGTTCAGTCTCGTAGATGGGCTTGCGCGGCTCGAACCATTCGCGGTCGTTGTGCTTGCCGAGGTCGCGCAGGAACTTGATTGCAGCCGGGGAGAAGTGAGTCGCCATAGATTGATGTTAGGACAAACTCACACGCCCTGATTGTCTCGAGTTGACGTTCTCAACACAGAGGGGCGATCGGTTGTGCTGTATCCTTGCCGAACGTATCCTTCGAGGGAATTGACCGTATGCAAATCGGCGGCTTGGTGCTTGTCTTCTTCGCGTTCGTAGCGATCTTCGTTCTCGTAACGGCCCCCAAGACGCTATTCACCGTGCGCACCGCATCCGCCGGAGTCGTCGAGCGATTCGGCAAGTTCAATCGCATCGTGCGCCCCGGCTTGCAAATCCTCATCCCCTTTGCCGAGCAGGCGTTCATCGTCGACCTCCAGGTCAAACAGGCGCAGTTTCAGGTGGAGACCAAGACCAAGGACAACGTCTTCGTGCAGATCCCCGTCAGCGTGCAGTTCCAGGTGCTGGACGACAATATCTACGACGCGTTCTACCGGCTATCCAGCCCGCAGAAGCAGATTGAAAGCTTCGTCTTCAACTCCATCCTCGGCCACGTCCCCAAGCTCACGCTGGATGAGACGTTCGATCAGATGAGCGGTATCTCGATTGCAGTGAAGACCGAGCTCGACGCCACCATGTCCGGCTTCGGCTTCAACATCCTCACCGCGCTGGTCACCGACATTATCCCCGATTCCAAGGTGAAGCTGGCGATGAACGATATCAACGCGGCGCAGCGGGCGCAGGTTGCGGCCATGGCGCGCGGCGAGGCGGACAAGATTCTCAAGGTCAAGCAAGCTGAGGCTGAGGCCGAATCGAAGGCGTTACAGGGCAAGGGTATTGCAGCCGAGCGGCAGGCGATCATCGATGGTTTATCAGCGTCGATCGAGCACTTCCAGCAGGGTGTTCCGGGCGCGACCAGCGAAGATGTGATGGCGCTCGTCTTGCTGACGCAGTACTTCGATACGCTGCGCGACATCGGTACACGCGGCGGCACCAACACGCTGTTCCTGCCCAACAATCCGGGTGCTGCGGCGGACTTCCAGACGCAGATTCTAGCCGGACTGCGGAGTGGGATTCGACATGATGGATCGGGGCTGAGTGCTCCGCCGCTGCCCGTCCCTGGCGCGTAATAGTGCGCGTGGACGGAGGTCGTGCTTGAGGTCAGCAAGTGCTTTGCAAGAGCCCTGACCGCCCGCGCTGTAGGCTTTGCCAAAGAGGCAGCGATGCCGTTGCGAGACGCGGCAGGGTCGACGATGCGTGCAACCCCAATCTCCGGCCCATAATGTTGCTCTGCAACACAAAAAACAATTCCTCAACAAAATGGTGACAAAGGAAGGCTGCTTCCGCTCGCGACTCCGGGCATATAATGAGGGGAAACCACTATTTGTCTGCTTGTCAGTAGCCAACGGTGTCCGTTGATCAGCCCCTACCTCTCGTAGGCGACTCGGAACTGTTTGTTCTGGAGGAATCCCATGAAGCTACGCTCTTTGCTCCCCCTTATCGTGATGGTCGCACTCTCCACCGGTTTGTCTCTGGCCCAGTCGACGGCAACCCTCACGGGCGTTGTTACTGATCCCACCGGCGCCGTGGTTCCCAACGCCCAGGTGGTGATCCATTCCCTCGCGACAGGAAACGACCGCATCCTGACGACCGATGCGGCCGGGCTGTATGCTGCTCCGTCGCTTCAGCCTGGCGACTACAAGGTTCAGGCGACCGCCACCGGTTTCAGCGCATACACCGTGCCACTGCTGACGCTCGACGTGGACCAGCATGTGACGGCCAACATGAAGCTCGCCGTATCGTCGGCGGGTGAGACCGTGGAGGTTCAGGGCTCGAATTTGCAGATCGAGACCCAGACCATGACGGTGGGCCAGGTCATTGACAAGAACACCGTGCAGGAACTGCCGCTGAATGGCCGACATTTCCTGGACTTGACGGTGCTCACTCCGGGCGGCGTGGTAGCGCCGACCGCTGGTTCACTCACCGGAGCCAGCCGCGGCCTGGGCGCAAATTCCTTCATCACCGCAGGCAATCGCGAAGACTCGGTCAACTTCCAGATCAATGGCATCAATCTGAACGACATGAGCCAGAACCAGATCACGTTCCAGCCCTCGGTCAATACCACCAGCGAGTTCAAGATCAACAACTCGACCTTCTCGGCAGAATATGGCCGCAGCTCCGGTTCAATCGTCAACGTGAGCACGCGGTCGGGTTCGAACCGAATCCACGGCGAGGTGTTCGACTATTTCCGCAACGAGGCGCTCGACGCCCGCAACTTCTTCAATCGTCCAATCAACGCCACAACCGGTGCTTCGCTCGGCGTCGCGGGCAATAAGGCTCCGCTGAAGCGCAATAACTTCGGCGTCGCCGTGGGCGGTCCGATCTGGAAAAATCACACCTTCTTTTTTGCCAGTTATGAAGGCCTGCGCCAGCACCAGGGCATTCTGCAGAACAGCACGGTACTGAGCGCAGCGCAGCGTGCAGCCACCGTGGCCGCGGGCAAGCCAGCAGCCAACGCTTTGCTGGCGATCATTCCTCTGGCTAACAGCGGCAACAATTATGTCTCCTTCACTTCTGGTCCGGTTCAAATCAACCAGACCACCGGCGACGTTCTGCATCAGTTCAGCACCAGCGATTCGCTGCACGCCTTCTACGCCTTCCAGTCTGACGTTCGCACCGAGCCAGCCCTGCAGGGAGACACGATTCCGGGCTTCGGCGATCACCGCAACGCGCACCGGCAGGTGCTGACGTTCAACGAAACGCATATCTTCACTCCGAACCTCGTCAACGAGGCGCGGCTCGGGTTCAACCGCATTTCGATTGCATTCAATCCCAACACTCTGTTGAACCCGGCAACCTTCAATATCGGTGACGGCGTCACTACGGCGATCGGTCTTCCGCAAATGACGTTCTCAGACCTGGGTCTCGTCCTTGGCGGACCGTCGGGATTCCCGCAGGGACGCAATGACACCCTGGGAGTTGTGTCGGATACGGCAACCTGGCTGCACCGGAAACACAGCATCAAGTTCGGCGGCGAGTTCCGCCGTTTCCTCGACGCCAGCTTCGCAGGAGACACCGGCACCATCACCTATGCCAGCACGGCGAATAACTTCGAACAGGATATGGCGACCGGCTTCAGCATTCAGCCCACCACAATCACCAGCCGCGTCTACATTAATGCTGGCGCACTCTTCGCGCAGGACAACCTGAAGCTGACCCCGCGGTTGACCGTAGAGTACGGGATGCGCTTCGAGTGGAACGGCACCCCGACCGAAGGCGCGAATCGCTTCGTCAACTTTATTGCGGCAAGCAATTCCCTGGTGCGGACGGGAACCCCCGGCCTCGGCTCCGTCTACAACCAGAACTATAACTTCGAGCCGCGGCTCGGCTTCGCGTGGGATCTTCTGGGCTCCGGCAAGACTGTCCTGCGCGGTGGCTACGGATACCTGGTTGATCAGCCCGTCCAGACCGCAGTCAGCGGTTTGACGACCAACGCACCGTTCAGCACCTCGGTTTCGTACAGCGGCGCGGCCATCCCGGTATCGTCGCTTTATGCGTCAGCCAAGGCAGCTGGAATCGCAATCTCAAGCGTGAATCCGAAGTTCAGCAACGCTTATACAGAGACCTATAACCTCAACTTCCAGCAGGCACTCCCGGGCGCCATGGTGTTTTCGCTTGGTTATTACGGCTCGGTGGGGCAGCATCTGCGCGAACGCACTAACCAGAATCAGCCGATCGGCGGCAACCTCGCAAACCGGCCGGTGACGTCGCTGTCCCTCTCCAGCCCCATCCTGCCGGGTGCTGCAACTCTGACGAACATCGCGGAAGCAGATAGCCGCGGTCACTCGATGTACAACGCGCTATGGGCGGTGGTGACCAAGAACATGGGCCACGGGCTCCAGTTCAACATGAATTACAACTGGTCGAAGTCCATGGACACGAACTCGCTCGGTTCGCAGGGCGGCTACACCTTTGAAGACAGCACCAATACCGCACTCAACTGGGGGCCGTCGGATTTCGATACCCGCAATCACTATGCGGGCACGGCGATCTACGCGCTGCCCTTCAAGCAAAACCGCCTGGTGTCTGGCTTCCAATTCTCCACGATCATTCAGTACCAGACCGGCAACCCGGTCAACATTACCGAGAACAACTCGACCTACACCGGCGTTGCAGGCGTCATCCGTCCCAGCGTGATCAATGGTTCGGTCATAACGCAGAAGATTGTGCAACCGGGCCTGACCAACGTGTCGTTCATCCAGTCCACGGTTTGCCCCGTGGGAACGACGCTGGCGGTATCGACCAATGGTTGCACTCTCCAAAAGCAGGCGACCAGCGTCGGCGGAGTCACGACATTCACCGGATTTGGCAACCTGCGGCGCAATCAGGTCACCGGTCCGGGCTTTGCCGACGTCGATCTCTCGCTGGAGAAAGACACGAAGCTGTTCGAGTCGCTCGTCTTCAAGCTCCGGCTTGACGCGTTCGACATCATGAACCACCCGAACTTCGGCCAGCCATCCGGCAACGTCGATTCGGGAACCTTCGGTCAGATTTCAGCGACACGCTTTGCCATCAGCGACGGCGGATCGTCGCGGCAGCTGCAACTCAGCGCCAAGTTTCTGTTCTAAGCTGGCTTGAGGGTTAAGCTTGCCGCAACGGAATCTTCTGGACCAGGACACCATCGTGGCCATTTCCACGCCGTCGGGACGCGGCGGCGTTGGAGTGGTCAGGATTTCAGGCCCCCAGGCCGTAGCAATCGCGACGCCGATGCTCCGCCTCCGAAACGCTCTTGCTCCCGGTCGCGTTCGGTTCGCTGAGATCGTCGACGAATCCGGAGAGGTCCTCGACGAGGCTGTTGTTACTTACTTCCAGGCCCCCCGCTCCTACACCGCCGAGGACGTAGTTGAGATCTCGTGTCACGGTGCGCCTGTACTCCTCGACTTCCTCGTCCGCGCGGCTCTCGCTCGCGGTGCGCGGCTGGCCCAGCCGGGCGAATTTACCCAGCGAGCCTTCCTCTCCGGCCGCCTGGACCTGACGCAGGCGGAGGCGGTCAACGACCTGATCGCGGCTCACACGCTGCAGCAGGCGCGGGTGGCTGCCGCACAGCTAGGCGGAGCGCTCGCAACGCAGATTGCCCCGGCCAAAGCCAGTCTGGTCGGCTTGATTGCGGAGCTGGAGGCGGGAATCGACTTCGCCGAAGACGACCTGGACGTCATGCCCGCTACCGCGATCCTTGCCGCGATCCATCGGATCAAGGCTCAGATCGAGACTCTCGCCTCAACCTATCGCTACGGCAGAATCGTCCGCGACGGCTTCACGCTGGCGATCGTGGGTCGGCCCAACGCCGGCAAGTCATCCCTGTTCAATCGCCTGCTCGAGCGCGAGCGAGCCATCGTGACCGCACAACCCGGCACGACGCGTGATCCGATCTCGGAGCGGCTAGCGATCGGCGGAATCCCGGTAGAACTGGTCGACACAGCAGGCCTGCGCGATGCGCCGGAGGGTGAAGCCGAGGCGCAGGGAATCGAACGGACGCGCACCGCGATGGCTGAGGCGGATTTTGTCGTGGTGGTGGTCGACGCAACGCAGCCCGAAACCGCCGAGGATCGGTCGACAATCGCCGCGCTTGAAGGCAGGCCGTATCAGGTGGTGCGCAACAAGTGCGACCTGATCGAGCAGCGCGCGGACCCGACCGCGATCTGGACATCGGCCGTCACAGGCGAAGGCCTGGCGGAGTTGAAGGCGGCGATTCTGCAGGCTCTCACTGGGGTCGCGCCGGTTGCCGATTCGGCGCTGGTGACGAACCTCCGGCAGCATGAGGCTCTGGCCGAGGCTGTCGCCGCGCTCGATCGGTCCGAAGCCGCAGCGCAACTCCTCATCCCGCATGAGATGTTGCTGCTCGATCTTCACGCCGCGCTCGAAGCTCTGGATCGCCTCACCGGAGCCACTTCAACCGAGCAGATTCTCGGCTTGATCTTCTCGCGATTCTGCATCGGCAAGTAAAGCTGCCCACACCGGCTACACACGTCGTCTACAACTATCGAAGTATTTACGATTCCTTACCAAAGTTCATTTGACAAGTCGACTGTAGGCCGTGAATATTCTTAGACCTTCCCCTTGGGCAATCTAGAAGGCCCACCTGAGTTTCCTGCGTCCGCAGTTGACCGCAGACCCCGGAATTTTGCCACGCGATGAAAGCCTCCCTTAAGAGTCAGGAGATCCAATGAATATCCATTTTTCGACTAGCCGCAAACTTGGTTTATTGACGTTTGCCATCGCGCTGTTGGGAACCGGGTCCAGTCCCGCGCCCAGGAGTTTATACCCGAGGTCAAGCACGACTTGTCCCCTCCGTTGCGGGAGATTCGTCCCGATGCAACCTCGCTCACCGTACCGCATGAGGTAAGAGTGCCCTTCCGCACCAGCACCCGGCCGACCGCTGTGCCACTTGGCGCCTCGCAGGTCGATCCCACACTCCAAACGTCGGCCATCAACCTGGGCGCTCCTACGCCGGGAATCAGCTTCGACGGTGTCGGAGTAGGCTTCTTCGGGTTCACGCCCAACGCTGCGCCGCCCGACCCGAACGGAACTGTGGGCCCGAACCACTATTTTGAAACCGTGAACGAAAGCTTTGCGATCTTCAATAAATCCGGGTCTCTCATCGTTGGACCGTTAAACATCAACACTATCTGGTCCGGGTTCGGCGGCGGCTGCCAAACCAACAACGACGGCGATCCTACCGTCGTCTATGACAAGATCGCCGACCGCTGGATCGTCCAACAGTTCTCCGTCTCCACGACACCGTATCTTCAGTGCGTCGCGGTGTCGGCTAGCAATGACCCTACCGGTGCCTACAACCGCTACTCCTTCGTGTTCACCGACTTTCCGGACTACCCCAAGTTGGGCGTCTGGCCGGACGCTTACTACCTGACCATCAATGCGTTTGCCGGCGGCACTACCTTCAACGGCGCCCGCGTGTGCGCACTCAATCGCGCAGCGATGATTGCCGGCACCACCGCCAGTTTGGTTTGTTTTAACACCACTACCTCCTTCGGGAGCCTTCTACCGGCTGATCTGGATGGAGCCACCCTGCCTCCGGCTGGCGCTCCCAACTACCTGGTCGCTTTGAACACAAGCACCACCCTCGGCGTCTGGAAATTCCACGTCGACTTTACCACTCCCGCCAACTCTACCTTCGTCGGACCAACCAATGTAACAATTGCCTCCTTTACTGAGGCCTGCGCCAGCACCGGCACCTGCATCCCGCAGGCAGGTACAACGCAGAAGCTGGATTCCCTGGGTGACCGCGCCATGTACCGCCTGGCCTACCGCAACTTCGGAAGCTACGCCGCAATGGTGGTAAATCATTCCATCCTAGCTGGAACGGTACCGTCGGGAGTGCGCTGGTACGAGCTGCGCATCAACTCCGGAACTCCCAGCCTCTTCCAGCAGGGCACCTACTCTCCCGACGCCAGCTCGCGCTGGATGGGAAGTATTGCCATGGATAAGAACGGCAACATGGCTCTCGGCTACAGCGTCTCCAGCAGCTCGATGTCTCCGGGGATTCACTACACCGGCCGTCTGGCAGGCGACGCGGCAGGCACGATGACGCAGGGCGAGAACGTCATCATCAACGGCGGGGGCTCCCAGTCAGGAAGTGGTCTTTCCCGTTGGGGAGACTATACCAGCATGAGCGTGGACCCCTCCGACGACTGCACCTTCTGGTACACGGACGAATACCTCAAAACCACAGGTGCCTTCAACTGGAGCACACGGGTCGGGACCTTCAAAATGCCCGGCTGCGGCGCTGCCGACTTCTCCATCAGCGCTCCGGCAAGCAAGACGATCGGTCTGGGAGACTTCGCGACCTATCTGGTGACCGAGACCCCACTGAACGGATTCTCCGGTGCCATCACCTTATCGGTCACTGGCCTACCCGCTGGTGCGACCTCCGGCTTCACTACCAATCCATTCACCGGCACCTCGGCGATGTACATTGTCACCCATGCCGGGACTCCGCTCGGCACGTTCCCATTGACGATCACCGGTACCAGCGGAGCGTTGACGCACTCCATCAATGTGACGCTGGTCATCACTGCGCATGGTCCGGTCGACTTTGCCCTTTCCGCCTCACCCACCAACCAGACCGTGACCCAGGGTAATTCCGCGGTCTATACGGTTACGGAAACCCCGGCGGGTGGATTCGCTGGCTCCGTCACTCTGATTGCAGTCAACGTGCCGACCGGCGCGACCGCCACCTTCGGAACGAATCCGTTTACGGGTTCGACGACGATGACGATTTCGACCACCGGTTCAACTCCGCTAGGCACCTATCAGATCGCCATCGGGGCCTACAGCGGTTCGCTCCTTCACACGACTCCTGTCAACCTGAAAGTGCAATAACTGCAGGAGGGATCCTCGTCGAAGATTTCGGCGGGGACCCTTTTCTGCGTCTGAACAGCCAAAAGGGGAAGCCCTGAATTCAACGATTACTTACTAAAGTTCGCTTGACAATGCGATTTTTCAGAGCGAGGATTCTGGAACGCTTGCTCTAGGCCGCCACTTATCGACGAACCTGAGATTCCTGTCTCCTGGTTGGCCGCAGGCCCCGAACATTTACGCACGACGTAAGCCTCCCTAGGGAGTTAGGAGATCCAATGAATATCCGTCTCACTGCAAGCCATAAGCTCGCCGCTATGGCCTTCGTCGTCGCCCTGTTAGGCACTGGAGTTCAGTCCAGCGCCCAGGAAGCGCCCATCGTCCACGGCGTGCCTTTCAAGACTGGCGTCCAGTCGGCCAGCGCACCTGCCGGGGCCCACCTTACGTATTACAGCGGTCCCGTTGTTTCGAACGTGCAGGTTCGGATCGTGCTTTGGGGAACCGCCACTAACCCCATCCTGGCGTCGAATCTCCCGGGCTTCTACACCGGCATCACCAATAGCGTCTTCTACGACATGTTCAGCGAATACGCCACGAACATCACCGCGCCGGGCAATGTAGCCGGAACGAACCAATCGATCGGACGAGGCAGCTACACCGGTATCACGACGATCGCGCCAAGTCGCTGCGCAACGGCAACGAACTGCACCTTGACCGACCCTCAGATTCAGTCGGAGCTCATCGCGCAGCTTAACGCTGGACATATCCCGCTGCCAGGGTATGACCTGAACGGTAACGTCAACACGGAGTACATGTTTTACTTTCCGCCGAATGTCCACATCACGTCCGGCGGTAGCCCAAGCTGCCAGGCTGGCGGATTCTGCGCCTACCATGGCACGGTGATGTTCAATAGCAAGTTCCTGCCGTACTCGGTCATTCCCGACTTCGGACCCGGAAGCGGTTGCGATGTGGGTTGCGGAACGGGCAGCCAGATCCAGAACGTAGAATCGGCATCCTCGCACGAACTGATTGAGACCGTAACGGACGTCGCAGTAGGCTTCGCCACCGTTGTGGGGACTTCCCCGTATCTCTCCTGGTATGACGCAACCAATGGCGAGATCGGCGATATCTGCAATGGCCAGCAGAGCATCATCTCGACCCCCAACGGCACCTACACGGTGCAGCAGGAGTTCATCAACTCCCTGAATAACTGCGTAGCCTCGGGACCCCATCCGAAGTTCAGCCTCACTTCAGCTGCGTCTTCGGTCGGAACGCCCTTCGTACTGACCGTGACGGCACGGAACCCCACGACGGGTACCCACAAGGCCTTCGCGGGTACCGTGCACTTCACCAGCACGGACTCCAGCGCGGTTCTACCGGCAGACTACATTTTCCAGCCCTCGGATCAGGGCGTCCATGTCTTCAACGTGACTCTGAACACGGTCGGAAAATCGGTTACTGCCACTGAGACGGTCAATCCGTTGATCACAGGAACCGTCACTCCGGCGACCGGACCCGGCTTCACGATTTCCGCCCCCTCAACCAAGACGATCCGCCTGGGAGACTTCGCCACCTACCTTGTCACCGAGACCCCGTCGGGCGGCTTCGCCGGTGCCGTTACCCTTTCGGTCACTGGCTTGCCGCCCGCTGCGACCTCCGGCTTCAAGACCAATCCGTTCACCGGCTCCTCGGCGATGTACATCATCACGCATGCCGCGACTCCGCTCGGCACGTTCCCATTGACGATCACGGGGACAAGCGGATCGATTACCCACTCAATCAATGTGTCGCTGGTGATCACGGCGCACGGTCCGGTCGACTTTGCTCTGTCCGCCACGCCCCCCAGCCAGACGGTGACGCAGGGCAACTCCGCCGTCTACACGGTTACAGAAACCCCAGCGGGCGGATTCGCGGGCTCGGTAACCTTGGTTGCAGTCAACGTGCCAGCAGGAGCCACCGCCACCTTCGCCACGAATCCGTTTACGGGTTCGACGACGATGACGGTTGCCACCACTGGAGCCACCCCACTGGGAACCTACCAGATCGCCATCGGAGCTTATAGCGGATCGCTGCTTCACACCACACCGGTCAGTCTGAAGGTGCGGTAACTTACAACAACGAAGGGGGACCGGCTTGCCGGTCCCCCTTCGTTGTTGGCGGGCTCGTTGCCATGTCACATCCCGCGCCGACCTAAAGTAACCTGACCGAAGTTGTAACCTAAATACTTTTTAGGACGTAAGTGCAATTCTCCACTCGGTTTCATCGAGCGTAGCGTAAGAGGATGTGGTAGTCCTACCGCGTCAATATTATGCGATCCAAATTGTGTCTCGGGCCCCTAATTCGACAGCTGGTGGTGATAGCAGCTCTGCTCCCGGCCCTGGCCTCCGCGCAGGCACCCGCGACGTTTGCCGCGCCCTGCCCGGAAGCGAATGGCACCGTCGAAGATCGCACCTACCCTATCCGCAAACTAGCCTTCGACGCGATTACCACCGGTCGCCAGGAAGACGCACGCCACCTCATGCGCTGCGCCATCCGTGCGAATCCGCATGACGTGACGGCCCTGAAGCAAGAGGTCTATCTTGACCTGAATGCAAAAGATGAGAAGGGCGCTGCTGAAGACATCGATGCGCTGCGCCAGTTAGGCCAGAGCACACCGCAATTCGAGGCGCAGCAAGGCTACATCTACGCCAACCAGAAGCGCTACGACGATGCCCGGCTTGCGTTCGGCCGCGCCATCGCTAGCAGCTATCCTGACGTCGACCCGGCAATCCGGATGCAGGCCATGAAGGCGATCCATGTGCTCGACGGGGAATTCCCCCGCCACGTTCTTGTCGTTGGAGTGGACGCGCAATACCTGAACAGATTCAGAGACGGCGTCGTCGACAGTTCGGTCCGATACTATGAGCGGCTGGGCAGTACCTCCCCCTTCCGGGTCTATGTCGGTGAGCGTCTGCTTCGGGACACCAAGTCAAACGGCGGCAACCTGCCCCAGATCTTCTCCGACAACGCGCTGCTCAGCGGCGTCGGAGTCGCCTTCCAGATGCACGATTCGCCGCTCTTCCTCAGCGCGGAAGCCAACGCGGCATATCTGTTCTACGGCTCGACAAAGGGCACCGCAGCGGTCGTTCCAGACACGCGGGTGGTCGCGGGGTATTACAAGCTGTGGCGCTCCGGACGAGATAGCGCGATCGGCGATCGCTTCTCGTTTGAGGCCAACGGCTCGTTTGGGTTCTACTCCCGGTACAAGCACGACGGCATTGCCTACCTGCAGCCGCGTGAGATGGTCGACCTGACGCACGATGGTTCGCTGCGGCTGCGTCCATTCCTGCAAGAGAGCGTAGCGCTCGACACCAACCAGCAGTTCTATAACAACATCTTCGAGCTGATCCCCGGCTTCGAGGTATCGAATACCAACTGGCAGGGCTTCTCGCTGCGTGCCGAATACGTGCGCGGCTTCTATCTTCCATTTGCCAACTCCAGCGCCAATCCCTACGGCTCGGGCTACGGCGATTTTCGCTTTCGGCTCCTGTTCCAGAAGAACATCTCCCTCGGATCGGGGGCGCACTGAGCATGGTCTTCACCGAGTGGTTACTCGCATTGCTGTACATGATTGGTGGCCTGAACGACCTGTTCATGGACCTCGTGTTCTACTGCAAGCCGCTGCGTAAGTGGCTGGCGCAGGGACGCGAAAACCCCACAGTCAAAGCAGGCGAACTCTACGACCGGCCCGAGCAGCCGATCGCCATCCTGATCCCGGCGTGGGACGAGTGCGCCGTCATCGGCGCCATGCTGGAATCGACCTGCACCCGCCTCGACTACAACAACTACGACATCTTCGTCGGCACCTACCCCAACGACGAGCCCACCCAGATGGAAGTGGCGCGTGCCGCCTTCGACCGCCCCCGCATCCACCGCGTCGTGTGCCCCAATGACGGACCCACGAGTAAGGCCGACTGCCTCAACTGGATCGTCGAAGCCATCAAGCTGAAGGAGCAGGAGACCGGCAAGCGGTACGCCATCTTCACGCTGCAGGACGCGGAGGACGTTGTCCATCCGCTGACCCTTAAGGTCTTCAACCGCTTCGTGCCCGAGTACGACCTCATCCAGGTCCCGGTCGTCCCGTACGAGCGGCCGCTGCACAAGCTAACCGGCGGCACATACCTCGACGAATTCGCCGAGGTCCACCTGAAGAATCTCGATGCGCGGCTGGCTGTCGGCGGCATGGTTCCGTCGGCGGGCGTCGGCACGGCGTTTGGACGCGAAGCCTGCGACGAACTCGCCGCCCAGACCAACCATGTCCTGTTCCCGCCGGTCTCGCTGACGGAAGACTACGATTTTTCCTTCCGGCTGTTTCGCAACGGCCGCAAGTCGGGCCTAGCCAAAGTCTGGGTGATGAACACGGACAATCCGTCGAATCCTTACGAAGAGCTTGTCGCCATCCGCGAGTTCTTCCCCGCCATCTTCGGCGACGCCGTCCGCCAGAAGCAGCGCTGGATGCTCGGAATCACCTTCCAGGGCTGGGAGAAGCTGGGCTGGGGCACAACGTGGCGCGAACGCTACATGCTGCTGCGCGACCGCATCGGCGTCTTGACCAGCCTGCTCAACGCTGTCACGCTGTTCATCGTCATGTGCGTGGTCGAGTCGATTCTATGGGCGCTCGGCCACCATCACGCGTGGAACGCAGGCCTTGGTCGTTTTCATTTCCCCGGTGCCCTCACCGGCTTCATTGACATCAATGTGGCGCTGTTGGCGTACCGAATCTTTCAGCGTGCATCCTGCGTCAAGGAGATTGCGCGACGTCGCCAGATGTTGATGGTGCCCTTCCGGCTGATCTGGGGCAACGTCATCGACTTCTACTGCACCATCCATGCGATACGCCGCTACGTTCATTCGCGCGTCACAGGCAAGCCGCTCAAGTGGCTGAAGACGGCGCATGAGTTCCCGAACGTAGAGCAGCTATTGCGGACCCATCGTCCGCTGGGCGACCTGCTGCTGGAACGGCGACTCATCTCCCCCGCACAGTTGAGCGACGCGCTGGCGACGCAGCGCTGGGAAGGCCACAAACGGCGGCAGCTGGGCGAGATCCTGATGTCCATGCCGGCCATTACTGCCGAGCAGCTACAGGAGACGCTGCAGGTGCAGGCTCGCTCCAAGGTTCGCGCCCAGCAGGCAGCCGATGCCGAACTGGTGGAGGCTAAGCCCGAATGGGTTAAACCGCAGCTTGAGTTGGTCTCTGCCGAGGTCATCGCCGTCGCCCCGGAGATTGCGGTTCCATTGGCCGAGCCGGCATACGTCGAAGAAGCCGACGAGATTATTCCTGCGGCAATGCCGGTGTTCGAGCTGGACATCCCACCCCTTCCCAGGCCTGTCTTTGCCGCCGCCGCACAAATTCCGCCCGACTTCGCATCGGTGCCACTGCCAATGGTTGCGGTCGACCTCGCGTCCCTTCAGGCTGGTGTTCCGGCGTGGCTTCAGGTTCCGGCCATGCAGCAGGAGGCGGAGACCATTGTTTCCGAGTCGGCTCCAACCTATTCCGTCCAGCCGGCGGCACGTCCAGCTCTGGTTCCGCCGCGGCCGATTCCCGTCCCACCTGCACCGATCGCACCGCCAATTGCCAAGGGCCCCGCACCTGTTATCCCAATTTCAAGGCCGCAACGCGCGGCAGATACCACTGCAAGGAGATTCTCCATGTTGCATGACGTAGCCTCGAAGTGGAAGACGCCCTTCCCGTCCAAGCGTATCCTGGTAGCAATCGGTACCCGCCCGGAGGCCATCAAGCTGGCCCCGCTGGTATTGGAACTGCGAGCCCGCATCGGCACCCACGGCGACCCGGAAGATGTCTTCGTCTGTGCGACCGGGCAACATACCGACATGGTTGAAGAGGCGCTTGCGGCCTTTGGCGTGGAGGTCGATGCCAATCTCGACGTAATGTCGCACGACCAGACGCTCGCCGGTGTCGGAGCACGCATTCTCACGCGCTTCTCGCAGGTGATCGCTGACTACCATCCGGACTGGGTCATCGTCCAGGGCGATACCGCAACCACCGCGATGGCGGGTCTGGCAGCGTTTTATGCCGGGGTCCGCGTGGCGCACGTGGAAGCCGGGCTCCGTACCCGGGACCTCGCCCAGCCGTTCCCCGAGGAGTTCAACCGGCGCGTGGTCGGCATCTTCGCCAACATTCACTTCGCGGCAACCGAGTGGGCCAAGAACAATCTCCTGCGCGAGGGCGTCCACGCCGAAGACATCATCGTCACCGGCAACACCGGGATTGACGCGCTCCTCACAAACTGCGAGCGCATTGGCCTGGAGCCCGACCGGCAGCGCAACGCGCATCGAGGCCCCGTGCGTGTGCTGGTCACGGCGCATCGCCGCGAGAACCTTGAAGAGGGAATCGCCACTATCTGCGGTGCCATTTCGAATCTCGTCACCAACAATCCAGGCCGCTACGTCTTCCTGTGGCCGCTGCACCCGAACCCGCGTGTGGGCGAGATCGCTCGCGTCATGCTCGGCGATCATCGCGACGTGCTGCTCACTGGCCCGGCCAAGTACAACGATCTGCTCGGCTACCTCGACCAGTGCGATGTGGTTCTGACGGATTCCGGCGGCCTGCAGGAAGAGGCTCCATCCTTCGGCAAGCCGGTGCTCATTATGCGCGAGAAGACCGAACGGCCCGAGGGCGTGCGTGCCGGCGTGGCATGGCTGGTCGGAACTGATCGCGAGCGGATCGAGGGTGCACTGGAACAACTGGCCGAGCAGATCGCCGAGCGCCGCATCTTGCGCACGCCTGCCAATCCATACGGCGACGGCTTCGCCAGCATCCGCATCGCCGACTTCTTCGCCGGGATGCCGGTACTCGAATTCGGTGCACCGCTCGACCGCGACGAAATCCCAGGCCGGATGCCAATCCAGGCCGCCGAGTTCGACCGGTTGCATTCGGTATCCTAAAACCGGGTGCCCCATCTCAAACAGTCTGTTCGTTTGAGGTGGGTCTCACCGCGAGGTCCAATGACAGCCGACGAAGTGAAAACCCTGCTGAGCCTGGCTCCGCACCCGTGCGAAGGCGGCTTCTACGTGCGGACCTATGAGGCCGCCGAGACAGTTCAACTCCCACGATATCCCGGCGAGCGGCGCACCGGGACGGCCATCTACTACCTGCTGGAACCCGGAACCTTCAGCGAGATGCACCGCCTCAAGTCGGACGAGGTCTTCCACTTCTACGCCGGGGACGCTGTCGAGATGCTGCAATTGCACGAGGGTCATGCCGGGGATAGGATCGTCATCGGCAATGACCTTGCCGCCGGAGAGCGACCGCAAGTCGTGGTGCCACACGGAGTCTGGCAGGGTTCGAAATTGCGGCATGGCGGAAGCTGGGCGCTGCTAGGCTGTACCGTAAGCCCAGGATTCGAGTTCGAGGACTACGAGGCTGCTGACCGCGCCGAACTGCTGGGTTTGTGGCCGGAGTGGGCCGAGATGATCGCAGCGCTCACCCGGTAAGACCCGTCCGCACACCACCACGCCGCAACCAACCACCGCCGTCATTCTGGCCAAGCCAGAATCTCGGTATTGGCATTTTCGTCCGCCACCTAACGAGTCAGGCCCCACCTCAAACGATCAAGCTGTTTGAGATTGGGCACCCGGTCTACTTCCCGGGCAGTGGAGTGTCGAGGCGCGGGAGCCACGGTCTCAGGCACCGTCGTCGTTGTAGTAGGCGTCCAGCCTGGAATATTCCGGCGTCACCTTCATGGTGTCACGAGGCGCGAAGTGCTGCTGAACATAGAATTTCGATCCCAGCAGGCCTTCCTCCTCACCGCCCCACACTCCGCCGAGGCTTTGTGGTTGAGGGAATCGGTGATGCGCGGGCCGTAGACATCGGAGATATGGAACAGCGTGTCCATTACCTGCGAGTGGTGAAACGCCTGCGTCTTGATCTGGTGCAGCACGGTAAGGTCAACCGGTTCCGGAGCCTGCGCGTAACTCCGGGCGGAAACAAAACTGGCGGCCGAGATGGCCGCCAGTAGAAGCGAAACAGAAGATCGTGATTTCATCAGTGGTCCCTTAGGCTGCAAGGTCGTTAGAAGGTGAACTTCATCGCGAATTGGACGTTGAAGGGCTCGCCGTATCCGATACCAGGAGCGGAGGATCCGTTCCGAGTATTGGTGATTCGACCAAATGTGCCGCTGTTGATATTCGATACGCTGGGATTGGCGAAATTGTTGAAGTTGAAGATGTTGAAGACCTCGGCGCGAAACTCCGACATCACCTTCTCAGTAATCGGTGTGCGTTTCATCAGGGAAAAGTCAATCGTCTTGAAGTTAGGCCCGTAGAAGGCATCGCGGTGCTCATTGCCATAGGTGCCGACGGGCGCGACGGTGAACGGTTGAACGCCATTGACTGCGGCATTCGAAAGCCATTGGTACTGGCGGCCCGATGTGCCGAGAATAGTCTGCGTGCCAGAGTAAGGGCTGACGAGCGGGTTGTAGTTGGGACGATCCTTTAGCTGATTCGTCTTGCTGTTATCGGTGCTCACGAGCGGGTTGATGGGTGTGCCGGTCGAGAACGTGTACAAGGCATTCACCTGGAAGCCCTTGGTCACGCGCGGCAGGAAATGCCCAAGCTGAGGCACCGCATAGAAGGCGGACCCAGTCAGGACATGGCGGCTATCGAATGTGCTCGGGCCGTAATCCTGATGGAGGTTGTAGCTGTTCGAGGGCGTGTCCAGGGTCGAGGCATCGTCCATCGACTTCGACCAGGTGTAGTTGGCGCTCGCCGTAAGTCCACGCCAGGCAGCCTGACGAACCGTCGTCTGCAGTCCGTGGTAGCCGGATGCAGCCTCGAAATTGAGCTGGTTGATCCCTAGCAGAGGCTTGGTGAACGCGGCGTTCTCATTTGGGAACGAGGTCTGGGTGTAAGGGCGGACGCTGGGGGTGGCCGTCCCGTTGGCAACGGGCTGGTTGAGATCGTAGAGAACCTGCAGGCGGCGGCCGAGGCTGCCGACGTAACCGATGGTAAACAGAGTAGTCTTTGTGAGTTGTTGCTCGATATTGAGGCTGAAGACCTCGGCGTACGGCATCTTGAAGTCCTGATTGACGCCGTACGCGCCGACTTGCGGTGCAGCTGTTCCGGTGAAGGGGTTCACTCCAACCTGCCAGGTTACATTGGAAGCGACGAAGACTGCTGCCGCGTCCGGACCGGCGGGGTTATTCTGGGCGTAATTGGCTCCTCCGTTTGCAGTGGTCCCCTGTGTCCAGTAACGCATCGCCGGGAAGTCGTAGAAGATGCCGTAGGAACCGCGCAACACGGTGCGATTGTTATCCAGCGGAGAGTACGAGAAGCCAAAGCGTGGCGCGACGGCTCCATAGTAGTTCGGATAGAGTCCGAGCTGGAAGCCGGGATTGGTGCCCGGTACGAAGCTGTAAACATCGTTCTTGGCGGCTTGGATGGCACCCGGAATGGTATACCGAATGCCGAGGTTGAGGGTGAGCCTCCTATTCGCGCGGAAGTCGTCCTGAACCCACGCATCCTCACTGTTGAGCGTCCAGACACGCTGCGCGTTGCCGACCAACAACTTTGCGCCCGAGGAGTTCGTGGTTTGACCGTTCAGGTAGTCAGCCAGCGCCAGAATGTTGGTGTTGCAGGCTCCGCTGGAGGTGACCTGCGGTACAGGCAGACCGGCGCAGTTCGCCTTATCGATCGCAGTGCCGCCAGCCCAGGGGCCGCGCGTTCCGTCGAACGTAAATGTTCCTCGTACGCTGGTGAAATAAAGCTGGTTCACATTGGCATGGCGGAACTCGCCGCCTAGCTTGAGTTCATGGCGGCCGATCGACCAATGGAAGCTATCGGTAATGTGGCCAGTGACGTCGGTGCGGCCCGAAGGCTGTGTCGCACCAGTCTGATCGAAGACGCCGCCCGTGAAGACGATGCTGGGCGCACCAGCGGCCAGAATGCCAGTCGACAATCCGACGTTCAGCCCAATGCTGGCCTGCGACGGGTTAAAGCTCTGGTTTGCGTCGTTGAACGTCTGTAGGAAGTAGTTCACGCCCAGCGTCAGCTGATTGAGCATGTGGCTGTTGATGGTGTAATTGTGCACCACGGAGAAGTTGTGCACGTGCATCGGAGCCTTCTGGAAGTATTGCGCGTAATCCACTCCGACAGGCGCAACCTGGGTGCCAGTCGTGCCAAGGTAGCGGGCCGAAAGGCGCTGCTTTGCGCTGAAGTTATGCGTGAGGTTGATGACGCCGTTATAGCTGTTGTAATTTGCCGTGCCGTTCGCGAAGTAGTTGCTCACCGCCGCCGGCCCCGCCTTCGAATCGGAAGGATACAGTGCGCTGTTGTAGAGATTGAGGCTGAGCTGGTTCGGGGTCAGGCCGTACTTCTTCAGCAACGCCGTGCCGTCCGCGATCCAGGCATCCGTCAAAACCGTGTCGGTGAGAGCGGTGTTGATCTTCGCGATCTGAAATTCTCCAGCCAGCATCAGGAAGGTGTGGTCTTTCCAAATCGGTCCGGAGACTACGAAACCACCTTGGTGGTTACGGATAAGGGCCTTGTGGCTGCCCGGCAATGCGACAGGTGAGATGGCGGCAAAATACTCGTTGCGGTCAAAGTAGAACGCATCGCCGTGGATGGCGTTCCCGCCGGTCTTGAGGACCATGTTCTGGTTGGCACCGGCGTTGCGACCCTGGTCGGCTTCACCTGCGGCCTGCATGGAGAACTGGTCAATGGCTTCGATTGGAACGAGTCCGCCCGCTACGCCCGCGACACCACCTTGGTTGGAAGCGACGATACCGTTCCAGGAGTCAACATTATCGGCACCGTCAATCTGGAAATTGATGGCTGTGGTGCGCGAGCCGTTGAAAGAGTTGGTAAGGGCGCTGGCACCAGCCGCGAAGTGAGTCATGCGGGTGAAGTCCCGGCCGTTCATCGGCATTTCCTGCACTGACTTCGAATCGATAACCGCAATCAGGGCGCTTGATGTGGTGTCGGTCTGTAGAGCGTCAGCCATAACGTCGACGATCGTGGTTTCGGAGCCGATCTTCATCTCGACTTTGAGGTTCGTCACCTTCGAGACTTCGACGACGATACCGGCAATCTTAGCGGTCTGGAAACCGGCGATAGAGGTGGTGACCTCATACGTGCCCGGCGCCAATTCCGGAAAGTTGAAATCACCTGCCCCGGTGGACTTGCTCTCCTGCACAGTTCCGGTTGCAGGGTTGGTGAGTTTGACGGGCGCGTTCGCAATAACTGCGCCCTGGGTGTCCATCACGACACCGGTAATCGCGCCGCGCGAAGTTTGAGAGAAAGCCGATGGCGCTAGCAGAAGAGCGGCGAATACCAGCGCTAAATAAGCGGAGATCGTCTGTTTCCAGTTCTGAGGCATAGGACTCCTAAGGGCTCACCGGAGGTGAACCAAGGTTGAAGAGACAGGTGCGGCGACGGCGAACCGATCGAACCTAAACCCGGCCAAGTGTTAATCTTTGCCGGAAAATATTGTTATTGGTTCAACAAGCCTATGTGGGAAACGGGGTTGCGTCAAGAGAAAATGAATCTTTGGAAAATACTTTCGACCCCGCACGTCGACGACGGAAACCTGCACGCTGCCGCAGTTAGGAGAACCGGACACGCTTAAAACAAAACCGCGCCACCTTTTCAGGTGGGCGCGGCTTGGATTGGATAACGGAGAAAGCTACTACGCTGCGAAGGATCCGATAGCCGAGGCTTCGTCGTCTTTGATGTCGAACACCGTGTATAGCTTGGTGATCTGAAGCAGGTCGTGGACCTTGGTCGTCAGGTGGAGCAGCTTCAGTTCGCCGCCCTGGTTTTTCACCGTCGTAAAGGCGCTGACAAGTTCCCCGAGGCCAGAGCTGTCGATGTAGTCGACATTCTCAAGATTCAGCAGGATGCTCTTCGAACCCTTGGTCAGGACGTCCTTTACGGCATCGCGCAGGGTGACGCTGCCGTCGCCAAGGGTGATGCGACCGCTGAGATCGAGAATCGTGACGCCATCGACCTGACGTGTTGTGTATTTCATGCTCATGGTGAGTTTCTCCTCATCGATTGTTGGTATCTGTTTTAGATGAAATGCATTGCAGCTAGGTGCGGCGTTTGACAAGTGTAATCTCTGTTCCGGGATTCAGCTTCCTGAAATTGACTTCGTCCATGAAAGCACGCATCAGGAAGACCCCCCGGCCCGACGACCGAAGCAGATTCTCGGGAGCCAGAGGATCTGGAATGGTGTCCGGATCCAATCCAGCTCCCTGATCAGCGATCGTGATCTTGAGGGCCGGTCCGGCAATTTCAAAGGTAGCTGTAATCCGTTTGGCGGAGTCCTGTTTGTTGCCATGGATCACCGCGTTGGCGGCGGCTTCACCCGCCACCATAGACAGGTGCGAAGCGATATCGGGCGAAAACCCGGCAGCGCGGGCGTACTCCAACGCGGCCTCTTCCACCACGTTGACGCTGGCGATGGTGGACTCCAGCGTGAGGCTCGCGCGACTTGTAGTGCCTTCTGCCAACTGTGCCCTCTCCAAGGTGGGCTGCACGCGATCCGGTCTGGCAAGAGTCTCAGGCCCGTGAAAACAGCGTGGCTGAAGTGTCGTTCGGCTGGCGCGGAAAGTCAAGACCGGATAAATGTACCGATGCCGCCAGAAGAAGATTATGGTTCGATGCGTCAATCAGCGATACAGACGCGTCGGCGGCGCGATAGAGTACAACTGTGATTATGCGTCTGCAAGAGTCTGCGAGGAGTCCGATGAAAACTGCAACTGCCACCGCGTCACTAGCCGCATGCCTGCTGCTTTGTTCAGGTCTTCCCACGAAGGCCCAGACCGCGCCGCCCGCTGGTCCGCCACCCGCCGCCTCCGTCGGGAACCCGGTAATGTGGAGCGCGAACCAGATCTACTCGCGCCAGGAAAAGTACATTCTGGACTCGGCCGAGGAGATGCCATCCGATAAGTACAGCTTCCACCCGACACCCGACCAGAAGTCTTTTGGCTGGATCGTCTCGCACCTCGCCGGATCGAACGGCGGTCTGTGCGCGATTCTCTCCGATGGCAAAGCGCCCGACACGGTGAAGGTCGCGGAGACGGCTTCGAAGGCCGAACTGGTGGCCGCCCTCAAGGCCTCCTTCGACTATTGCGACCCGATCATGGCCGCATTGACCGACGCCAAGCTGGGCGATACCGTCACGTTCTTTCGTGGAGCCAGGGTGCCCCGCTCCAGGGCGATGATTGAGATCACCGGCGATTTGATGGATCACTACTCGCAGATGGCCAGTTACCTGCGCGGCGTCGGGTTGCTACCGCCGTCGGCCACGCCGCCCGCGCCGAAAAAGCCCGCAATGTAGCGGCTACAATCAGGGGATGATTGCCCACCTGCGCGGCGTCGTCCTCGCCAAATCTCCGAACCAAGTGATCGTCGAGTGCGCCGGCGTTGGCTACGATGTCGCGATCTCCGTCGCAACCTTCTCATCCCTGCCGCCGGAGGGTTCCGAGGCGAAGCTCCATATCTTTACGCGCGTCGCGGAGGACCAGCTCGCGTTGTTCGGGTTTGCTTTGCCTGCGGAGAAGCGCCTGTTTGAGAAGCTGCTGACCATCTCCGGCATTGGGCCCAAGCTGGCGATCACGGTGCTTTCGGGTATCGACGCGGGACGGCTGGTGACGGCGATTCGCGGCGGCGACCATGCGTCGCTGGTCAAAATTCCGGGCATCGGCAAGAAGACCGCCGAGCGCGTGGTGCTGGAACTGAAGGATAAGCTGGACGACCTGGCAGTTGAGCCTACCCACGCCGCGCCCGGCGGAGTTGCTCATGGCTCGGAAGCGGAAGACGCGCTGTCGGCGCTCGTCAACCTGGGCTACGCGCGGCCGGTGGCGCAGAAGGCTGTCGACGCGGCGCTGGAGCGGGAGCCGGGCGCGAAGCAGAACTTCGAGGCTCTCTTCCGCGCGGCTATGGCGAGTATTCGGTGATCTCCTGGTGTTGCTAGCAGAGGCCGGACCGGCCTGAACCTTGAAGGCACCGACCAGCTAGTTCAAATCCGCAGCCAGCGCCGCCAGCCGATCGCATGAGTCGACAGCCCTCGCTGAGGCTGACGAAGTACGGACGCCGATGCTGGCGATCTCATTCAAGTTGGCGTTGACCGATTGCGTCGCCGCCGATTGCTCCGAGGACGCGCTGGCGATCTGCGTCACCATCAACTGCAGCGCCTCCGAGCCCTGGATGATGCTCTGGAGCGCATCCCCGGCCGATCGTGCTGAGCTCATGCCGCCCTCCACGTGCTTCATGCTGGCCCGCATCGCTTCCACCACTTCAGTCGTTCCGTCCTGGATGGCACGTACCGTCCGGTCAATCTCTTCGGTGGCTTTGCTGGTGCGATCGGCGAGCCGGCCCACTTCGCCTGCAACGTTCGCCCGCCCGGGCACTTTCGATCGCGGCATTCAACGCGTGAAGGCTGGTCTGTTTGGCAATATCCTCGATCATTTCAACGATCTCCCCGATTGCCTGGCTGGCGCTGCCCAGCTCCTTGATTCGGTTGCAGTGGCGCGTTTGGCGTCCAGCAGCAGCTGAATTGTATCGACCGTGGCGTGAATCGTCCGGCCGCCGCTATGCGCGTTCCGTTCGGCTTCGCGAGCATCGTCGGCAGCGTGCTGCGTCGTCTTCGAAATGTCCCGCACGGCCATCGCGATCTCGCTCATGCTGGACATGATCCGAGTCGCCTGTTCCTGCTCCAATGCGGTCTCGCGAGCCGTTTCGCGAGCCGTTTCGGCCAGACCCCTGGCGGCCTCCGCCAGGGTTCGGGCATTGCTGCTCACCCGCACGACGACTTGCTCGACGCGGTCGATGAAGACGTTGAACCAGAATCCGACTTCATCCAGTTCATTGCTTCCGTTTACCTCCACTCTGCCGGTCAGATCGCCGTCACCCTGAGCGATATCCTGCATCCGGTGGGCGAGGCCTTCGAGCGGAAGGAAGACTCGGTAACGCAACACGCTCCAGCCTCCGCCGCACACGGCCAGAGCGATCAGCAACATGCACCAGCCGGCAATGCGCGAGCGTCGCGACCACCCATCGATGAGACCGAGTTGCGCACGAAACTGGACGGCGTCGTCGTCGTCGAGGTTGACCATGCTGGTCGCCAACTCCTTGTCGTCGACCGCGAGCGCGGCCGCCCTCTCGCGAAGCTGCTCTGGAATGGCAACCTTGCTATTGACCATCGCGCTATAAACATCATGCGACCGGCTGCGAATCCCGCTGAAACGGCTGATAAGATCGTCCGCCCGAGTGGCCAACTGAGGCGAAGCGTCGACCAGCGACCGCAGGTTCGACAAGGCACCAGCCACCACCTCCGCATCCTTCTCAGCGGTTAGAAGAGCTGCTGGATCCTCTAACAGGACTGCATCCTTGTAACGCTTCTGCAGGTCCTCGAACGACGTCTTGGCCTCCTTCAATCGCAAGGCCGCCGGGAACAAGGATGTGGACGCCTGGTTGATATGCTCATGCGTCGCAGCCGCGGTGAACTGCACCAATGCCAGCAATAGCAGATACCCAAATGCCAGCAGGCCGAGGATCAACAGAATCCTTGCCTTGATGCTGCCCAGACCCATTGCGTGTCTGCTCGCAAACATGCGCATCGATTTACCTCACAGCCAGAACTTTTACACCTTCATGCGGAGTGGCCCGGGAGACGTAACCGATAGCGCCTGGCGTGTGGGCGACATACTCTACCATGGCGACTTCGGAGTCCAGGGTGCGCGGCATGACACCCTGTCCGGAAAAGAGGAGGCTGCGCCAATTGGCCCGAAACGCAGTGTCCGACTTGCCGACGTAGAGCGTCAAAAAACTGTCGTTCACCATGCCTTGCTTCAGCAGAACAGGAGTGACGTGCGAGCCGTCCTTCAAGCTGGAAGAGGTGCCGGTAAAGACGTCGCGGAGATCGGCATTCGAGACGTCGGCAGACTTGACGCTGGCGTTGGCGATGACGACGACCTGGCCGCACGCACTGCGACCCACAAGCGGGCTCAGGATCGCAAAGATGAGTGGCAGAAAGCGTTGAGCGAGAAGAGTCTTGGAATGGACAGACATTAGAAACTCACCCCCAGTTTGACCATTGACATGCGCACATGTGGCTGCAGGTGGGGTTGTCCGAAAGGCTGTAGCCGATCACCGTACCGTCCGTCCAGTGTTGCTCGGCCTTGACGTAGAGGAAGGGAGAAAAGTCGTACCGGGTCGTCAGAGCCCAGTCTTTCTGGTACCGGCCACTGCCCAGCGCGGCCCTGCGGTCAAAAATGCTGCTGAAATACAGTCCGGCAGTCAGCTTCGAGGTTGCTTTGTAACTTGCCATGACGTACCAGGGGCGTTCGTCGGTGTGATAGATGGTCGGCGGAATCCCGGCGAATTGCACGTACGTCAAAGCGACGAACCGGCTGTACTCTGCCGCGATCATCCACTTGCCGCGTTCATATCGGCCGAGATAAAAGAACTGGCGAAACCGGTCGACGTTAAGCGCTCCGGAATAGGGTCCGGCCAGCACCTTGCCGGAAGGGGTGCCGGAAGACTCCGCCACACCCAGCAGCAGGCCCGCGACAGGCGGGTTCCACTTCAGCGATCCGCCGCCGGTGTGGCCCGTGATTCCGTTCGGAAGCGTAATTCCCTGATCGCGCAGGGACTGGAAGTAGCCGTCGCCAGAGGCAAGAACGCGCTGCCCGGCGAAGCCCCGGTATTGCAGCTCGCCGAGCTTCTCGCCAAGCGGCACCGTACCGTAAACGACACCACCGTAGTGCGCAAGAATGGTGTTGCGACTGGAAATGGGATAGATCGACTGAGGCAACAGAATCGCAAAGCTGCGACGGGTCGATGTCCTGCGATTCATTCAGCAGACCGATGGGTGTCTTTACCTTTCCGACTTTGATCCCGAATCGCTCATTGAGCTTCAAATCTGCCTGCGCCCAATCCAACGTGATGGCATTGCCCTGATCGCCCAGCATAAAGAACCGCGTTTGCACACCAATATGCAGGCGCGATTCAGGCTGTGCGCTGAGGTTGACGACGACATCCGACCAGGCAGCGCTGCCGTTCGACGAATCCGTTGTATTCCAGCTATTGCGGTCGGTGTAGAGCCCGCCCTGCGTGGCGTATCCGTGGAGTTGTATGTTCAGGTCGTCCAGGCTCTGGCCGGATGACGATCCCACGCCCGCAAGCGTCAGACCGAGGGCAATCAATAGTCGCTTTAAGCGTCACTCCCTTGTACCGGTATGGAAACCAGCACGGGTACAAAGGAAGTATCGGTAGCGAGGCGGAGCGCGTTAGGCGCGGCGGCGGTAACGGATGGAGAACTCGTAGCCGACGTTGGGCGGGAACAGATGCGCCATTAGGCGAAGACGGTCCGCCAGCGCCGATGGAGCGAGCAGTGGGTACTCGCGCTCGCGCAACTCGGAGTAGTCGAAGTCGACGGCCAGGGACAGCAGGTAAATGGCGATGGCGTCGGCGAACGCACTCTCAAGAAACTCGGTTTTCGCCTTCTCGTCGGGCTTGGACTTGTCGCCTTTGGTGCCGGCGATGGCCTCCGCGCGCGATTCCCACGCATCCTGGCTAGTCTCGCCGCGTACGTCCGCGACAGCCTGCTGCCAGGCGAGCGCGGTGAAGGCGTCCGGGATTCCGGCCTCGGCGGCAAAAGCGTGGCCCACATTGATGAAGAATTCGAAGGCCAGCGCAAACTGGTCGCGCAGCAGTCGGGCGGAGATGAAGACACCCTCGTGCGCGGGTTCCGAGTCTGAGACCGGAACCGCGACATTGCGGTGGCAGATCGCCTCGTCCGACAGCTCGGAAGTATAGATGGGTGAGACCAGAGTCTTGTCGGAGGCGGTTCGATGAGCTTCCGGGCGGGTTGCAGTGTCGGCGGAGAACCCTTCGGGCATTGCCAACGGGACGAAGTAGAACGCGCGCGACCTCATCGCAGCAGCGACGGTCGCCGGGACGGCCTGCACCACGCGATCCAGTTCCGCGTCGGCCAGCTTGGTATCTCCGAACGGGGTGTAGCGGATGCCGTTTGGCGCATGTTTCAGTACGACCGCATGGGCGAGTTCCGCCGCGTCGAGGAGATTGCCGGTAGAGATGTGCACACCTTCAGCCATGAAGGTTTATTCTATCTGTATGGAAGTCTCTGGATCGAAAACGTTGGCTGCGGGCTACGTGTTTGGCGCGCCGGTGCATGAACTGGGGCTGATTGCGAGCCTGATCATGGGTCTGGCGACGGGGTTTATCGGTTTCTTCGCGGCGACGTTTGTGGGGATCGTCGTGGTGATGGTGATGATCGGCTCAGGCCACCCGGCGGACTATACGATCAGCTACCGGCTGATCGGGCTGCCGGTCGGGATCGTGATGGGGCTGGGCGCGCTGGCATACCTCGGGACGTTCTGGGTAAAGCGGATTCTGCGCAAGGCGTAGCAACCGCCTGACGCTCAGCGGGTCTGGTATTCTGGCGGCTCTTGTCCAAGGAGCAGTCAATCATGTTTTCCCTACGTTACGTCGTGTCTGTTGGTCTTGTAGCCGGGCTGCTTGCGCCCGCAGCCGTTCTCGCGCAGAAGTCCGAAAAAGTTCCGTCCTACTATGGTGCGCAGCCGGCGCAGGAGGCGATCGACTATGCGATGTATGCTCGCATCCGGGAAGAGGGGCTGAAGCACTCGCATGTGATGGAGTTTGCCGGCGCGCTGACCGATGCGATCGGACCGCGGCTGACCGGCTCGCCCAATATGGCCAAGGCCAACGCGTGGACGCGCGATACGCTCACCTCGATCGGCCTGAAGAACGGGCATCTGGAGGATTGGGGCGAGTTTGGGATGGGGTGGCAGCAGGTGAATACCTGGGCGCGGATGGTGACGCCGGACCCGGCGCCATTGTGGATGCAGGCTGCACCGTGGTCCGTGGCGACAAACGGACCGGTCAAGGGCGAGGCGGTGTATGTCGACCTGGCCAGCGCTGATCTGGACAAGCTGAAGGGCACGCTGGCCGGCAAGATCGTGTTGCTTGGCGCGATGCGCGCAACTCCGGATATCACGGAGGCGCTCTTCCATCGCTACACCGACGCCGAGTTGAAGGATATGGAAAAGGTTGAAGCCCCTCGCGCGGGGCAGGGCGCGCCGGCGAACATTACGCAGCTATTGGCGGAGCGTCGCAGGATCGCTGGGTTGCGGGCCCAGGCTCTAAAGATGTTTGCCAGTGAAGGTGTCGCGGCGATCATCACGCCGACTCGCGATGGTGGCGATGGCGGCGGCTCGGGAATCATCTTTGACGACAACGGCGCGAACCTTGCGCAGTCGGCACAAAAGCTGGAGAACAAGGTTGCCATTCCAAATGCGGTGATGATGATCGAGCACTACAACCGGCTGGCGCGGCTGGCGACGCACGGCGTGCCGGTGACTCTTGAAGTCAATATAGATACGAAGTTCACTGGCGACCACGAGCACGGCTTCAACACCGTTGCCGAGATTGCGGGAACCGATCCGAAGCTGAAGGATCAGGTCGTCATGGTCGGCGGGCACCTGGATTCGTGGATCTCCGGAACGGGTGCCACGGACAATGGCGCGGGCTCGATCGTCGCGATGGAAGCGGTGCGGATTCTGAAGGCTTTGGGCGTCGAGCCGAAGCGGACCATCCGGATTGCGCTGTGGTCGGGCGAGGAGCAGGGGCTCTTCGGCTCCATGGGCTACGTTGAGTCCCACTTCGGCAAGTTCAACGATCCGCCTTCCGAGCTGCCCTCGTTCATGCGGCCGCACGGCGCGCTGACGACGACCAAAGAGTGGGAGACGCTGGACGCCTACTACAACCTGGACAACGGCACCGGCAAAGTGCGCGGCGTCTACACACAGGAGAACTTTGCGATTGCGCCGATCTTCAAACAGTGGATTGCGCCGCTGTCAGACCTCGGCGTGACGACGGTCAGCTACCGCAACACCGGCGGCACGGACCACCTCGGCTTCGACGCGGTCGGCCTGCCGGGATTCCAGTTCATCCAGGATCCTATGGACTACGAGACCCGCGTTCACCACTCGGACATGGACACCTACGACCGGCTGCATGCGGCTGACTTGCAGCAGGCGGCGGTGGTGGAGGCGATCTTTCTCTGGAACACCAGTCAGCGGGAAGAGATGATGCCGCGCAAGCCGTTCCCGCACCCCGAGACGGACAGGGAGAAGATGGCTCCGTTGAAGGGGATCTATCCGGGGGCGAAGTAGGCCGGGCGACTGCGGTCGGTTTTCTGGACAGGCTTGAATTGCCGCGGCTGACGCGGCAATCGAGAGCTCCGTTTTACAGCGACTTGAAACAGAAGCAGGTGCCTGTGCGGAGCCTGAAGGTGGGCGACGTGCTGGAGTGGCAGGCGAAGATAACGAGGACCAAGGCCGAGGCCCCGGGGCAGTTTTGGGGTGCGGAGAGCTTCACCCGGGAGGCGGTGGTGTTGTCGGAGGCGGTGGAGTTGCGCGCGCCGAAGGACAAGCCG